>JAYQWI020001113.1:0-2681 GCA_035871815.2 Candidatus Parabeggiatoa communis | reverse complement strand
GGGGCAATCCCTTGTGGTTGCCCTTTGCGGTAAAATACCTGAAAATTTGTGCTTCAGTACTTAGAACGCTGATTGTGCTGATTATAAAATTTGACAGCCAACAGCCAACAGCTAAAGCAGTTGTCTAAAAGCTTAAGTCAGGTGGTGGTGACTAATCAAATATATCTATTTTTAGATGTGGAATATCGGGAATTTTTACAAAAGGCAAAAGCGCAAATTATAACGGTGGACAGTATATCAGTCGAAAATATTATGAAGCAAATTAAATTTGTTCAGAATTATTGATTAATTTTGCTTCTTGATAATACCTGAAAATTTGTGCTTCAGTACTTATCTTCATCTTGAAGCATCTTGTGTTATGTCAATTAAATGAGGTCAATATGAAATCTAGAATCAGCATGATTACATTGGGTGTCAGTGATTTATCGAAATCAATTAAATTCTATGAAGAAGGGCTTGGCTTTCCCAAAATGGAATCATCACCTGAAGTCGCCTTTTTCACGCTCAATGGCAGTTGGCTTGGACTATACGGACGTGAAGCACTCGCTAAGGATGCTGGCATCTCATCAAAGGGGAGCGGTTTCACTGGTTTTACTCTCGCACATAACGTTGCATCCGAAGCCGAGGTGGAAGAAGTCATTAAGCAAGCGTTGTCAGCGGGTGCAACACTTGTCAAACCAGCTCAAAATGTTTTTTGGGGAGGCTATTCAGGTTATTTTTCCGATCCAGATGGATATCTATGGGAAATCGCCTACAATCCATTCTTCTGGATTGGGCCAAAAGATGAAGAGGCGTCATAAGGTTGTTTCACTCGGACGCTCTGCTAGTTCATAAACACTGGACGTTAATCGTGCTTATGATGTCATCATGATGTATTCAAAAGAGGCAATCAATGAAATGAGTTTAAGAGCATCAGTATTTATTGCGGTTAGTCTAGATGGTTTCATTGCGAGGGCAGGCGGAGAGCTTGATTGGTTAGATGCCGCAAATGCAACCGTTCCAGAAGGTGAAGATTGTGGCTATCAGGCTTTTATGGATTCTATTGATGTTTTAATTATGGGGCGAAAAACTTACGAAAAGGTTTTATCATTTGGTCAATGGCCATACGGTAGTAAACCGGTAATCGTTTTAAGTCGTCATATAATTGAGATTCCTGATGAATTAATTCAAACGGTTTCACATTCATCAGAATCCCCAAAAGAGTTATATGAGCGTTTATCAAAGAAAGGTGCTAAACGATTGTATATTGATGGTGGTCTCACCATACAGCGATTCCTTGCTGAGGGGCTTATCAATGATCTCACTATGACAGTTATTCCTGTCATTATAGGCAGCGGAATCCCGTTATTTGGGAATAACGGGCAAGATATTCCACTTAAACAGATCGCAACCAAAACCTATGATTTTGGTTTTGTTCAGTTAAGCTATGAAGTGCTTAAAGAAGTCTAATCATCCCATTATTGATGATGAACCACATCCAGCCTATATAGAGAAATGATATTATAAATAACGGTGGAGCGATCTATCAATCGCTCCAGTATTTTTCAAAGTAGTCGTCAAAATACCGATATTTTAAAAGATTTAGAATATCAAATTCATCTTTTTATTGTCGTTGCAAATTTATTTTGCTTTGGCTCAATTTTCAAACCCAATTTATTTTGCCGCGGCGAATTGGAGTGCAAAATTTATTTTGCCACGGCGAATTGGAGTGCAAAATTTATTTTGCCGCGGCGAATTGGAGTGCAAAATTTATTTTGCCACGGTGAGATTAATGGGTAATGACTTTTTTTGTGAAATCGCCCTTTGCATACCTATTTGATATAAGTGTACTTTATTCAATCGGGAAACCCTATACATTGATTCGTGATCAGTATCCTTTTCCACTTGCTCCCCAATCTCAAAAGTGGTTTTTGAAGTTGTTGGGATTTGAAGCGTTGCGGGAACATACGATTGAATTAATGCAAGGCTTGCAACAACAAAATGAGATTTGGATTTATACCTCATCAATGCGAGATTTATTTTATTTACGGCTATTGTTTCGATGGCAGGGTATTTTTTTAGGGGGGGTTGTCAATTTAACTGTCCATGAACAGCATGTAAAAATGCGATGTACGAAATATCCGCCCGCTTTTGGTATTGATTTGTTAATTGATGATGCTAGGGGGGTGAACAGTTATCAGTTATCAAAACAGAGCTATTCTTGATATTGAGTCATGTCTAAAGCGAATTGTTGATTATATACTTAGCCTTCTCATAAAATTTAATTGAAGGGAGAAAATACGATTTCAATGTGCTTCGCGTTGCCCCTGATGATGAGGATTGGTATGTCAAAGTCATGGCAAAAATCAATGATCACTGATCTGATAGAATGTTAATTCGGCTTCTTGTCATGATTGACGCGGATTTGTTTAAGATAAGGATTACCGATTGATAACGACATGGCAACCTACTGCCCATTTTAAAACCGTGCTTTTACGTGCGCGTGTCTATAAAGAAATTCGTGCCTTGTTTGCTCAGCGTGATGTGCTGGAAGTTGAAACGCCTATATTGTCTGGCGCTTGTGTACCTGATCTGAATATTGAACCTTTTTATACTGATTATCATGGGCCGAATCCTAAACGTTTGTTTTTACAGACGTCGCCGGAATTGGCCATGAAACGCTTGTTAGCGGCGGGCAGTGG
>JAYQWI020001112.1:0-1771 GCA_035871815.2 Candidatus Parabeggiatoa communis | reverse complement strand
GAATCGAACTCAAAGCACCGTCAAGCTGCCGCCCACCGTGATTGGAGACAATAAGCGCATCGGCTCCAACTTCCAATGCTATTTTGGCATCTTCAGGATCGAGAATGCCTTTTAGGATAAGCTTGCCGCCCCACATTTCTTTGATGTGCTTAATCTTAGTCCAATCGAGTGTGAGGTCAAACTGGTTAGCAATCCAAGCGGCGAGACTGGAATTGTCGGTAACCCCTTTCACATGGCCAATGACATTTCCAAAGTCACGACGGCGAGTTCTTAACATACTAAGTCCCCATGACCATTTGGTTGCAATATTTGTGATTGTCGAGGCGGTCCATTTCGAGGGGACCGCTATATGATTCTTAAAATCCTTGTGACGTTGTCCAACAACCTGAAGATCCAAGGGCAGAACTAAAGCTGAGCATTTTGCGTCTTTGGCGCGTTGAATCATTTGTTGTAAAAATTCGTCATCCCGCATCACGTACAATTGAAACCAAAATGGCTTGTTAGTATGACTCGCAACTTCTTCAATTGAACAAATCGACATGGTTGACAACGTAAAGGGTACCCCAAACTGCTCGGCGGCACGTGCGGCTTTAATTTCACCATCAGCACACTGTATCCCAGCCATACCAACGGGTGCCAGTGCGACTGGCATCATAACATCCTGACCGATCATTTGACTGGCAGTAGTACGCTGGCTGATATCGGTCGCCACACGTTGGCGGAGTCGAATTTGATTAAAATCCGAGGTGTTGTCACGGAAGGTTTGTTCAGTCCAACTTCCAGATTCGACATAGTCGTAAAACATCCGAGGCACACGACGCTGGTAAATCTGTTTTAGGTCATCTATGTTGGTAATCACCGGCATGTTAAATCCTTATCCAATTAATGAGCGTATGTTGCAATTGATGGTATTGATTTTGAAAAATACTGAATTTCTCTCTCTAAATTTGTTTCTACTTCTTCAAGACTCATACTTAAGATATCATCAGGCAAAGGGCCTTGATACAAATAGGCTAAATTTTCGTCGGTTATGTCGTATAGCGGCTCAGACGGTTCGGGAGCGAAATCCTCTTCTGCGTGATCAATCGGCAGATCATCAATCAGCAGATCATCAAACGGGATAAGTTCGCGGAGATACGCCGAAAACGTTCTAATATCAGGATAATCAAAAATGGCCGTATCCGCGATTTCTACTTGAAACGTTTCTTCAAGTTCATTCTGTAGTGCAAGCCCTTGCATGGATTCGATGACCATTGCCAAAAAGCCTTCATCAAGTGGTGGCCGATAATCTGGGGAGAATCCTAATAAAAAGGCCACCTTTTTTTGCAGCACCGCCGAAATCATTTCTTCCTGTTCTTTTTCAGGGGCATCAGCCAGTTCGAGTAACAACGGAGAGAGAGCCTTTTTGTTTGCTAAATCCTTTTCAGTTCCCACTTTTTCCGCAATTTTTTCTGACCTATCAGATTCTGCTTGAATTGAAACTGATGAAGTTATTTTTTCTGAAGGTTCAGCTTTTACCGGGACTGATGAAGTGAGTGATTCGCCAATCCAAAAACGTTGTTTTAGAAACGGGTAGGACGGTAAGGAAATACGATGGGGCTTGGTTTCCAAATCATAAATGGTTTCCCAATCGAAATCAAAACCACCAACCCAAAGTTGAGCTATTTTATTAACCTTTCCTTGAGCAAGGAGTTCTTCCACCGACTCATGCGTTTGTTTTTCATTTTGTCTGTAACAAATACCGGTTGTCGGTTCATTGGTAAACTCTGAT
>JAYQWI020001111.1:0-4617 GCA_035871815.2 Candidatus Parabeggiatoa communis | reverse complement strand
GTTGTACTCGCTGTTAATATTTAACAACAGAATGACAATCTAATATTAAATTATGGCAATGTACAATCCCCCACATCCAGGCGAAGTGATAAAAGATATCAAAAGGGCGAACCTTTGTATATCGCCCTCAATCAAAAAAATGGGGCAAAATAAGCCGTGTATTACGATCTTGACGTTCATCAGGTGTACCCCATTGAGCGACTATGGACTTGAAATAAGGCAGCCAAAAAAGTTTTTGAGCCTCTTCAACTATCCTTCTATATGTGCCATCCTCTCTCAATGTTTTCCAAATCGTACCGGCAAAATTGGAAAGCACAAAGTCGATTGCGAGTATCGCATCCATTGGGGGATGAAGCAATCTTGGTGTTTCTAAAAGTAAAACATCACCTAGATTTTTAATCTCTTCCATTTGATGTCCACCATATTGAAAGTGATAGAGTGGATGTACGCCATGAGCTTCGTTGTCTTCTTCTCCTAAAATGTGACGATCAAGATGCCATGCACAACTCTTTTTTTTAGGCGCTATAGTCATCACTTCAATATTAACGGAAAGTTCATATTCGAAAGGATCATCGGATTCAGGATCGCATACGCCTTGTAGATCAACACTGAGTTCTAAATTCAGGTATTTACCCACATCGTTTGGCAATGTATGGCGCGGTGTTTCAATTTTAAACAGTAATTGTTCGAGATGGTAACCATAAGAATTTTGCCCTTTGGGGGTATTATTTATGCATTTGGCAGCCGCACTTTCCAGTGGGGAAAAATCAGGTATAACTTTTGTCGCTTGTGATGTTGAAAGTAATCGTGCAAATTGTCGCAATTCATTTGATCGTGCTTTACGGTATTTTTTTGGATCGATCTTACGCGCCACTGTTAAGCCTCCATTCTTTCCCTAACCTCTTGAAAACGCTCATATTCTAGTGGGTCAAGTTTCAATCCTTTATGTTTACCCATTCTCTCTAAAGTCGCTTTGATGGAAAGGTAAAGAGGTTCTTGCCAAAATTTTTGATTAGGATAGCTGACTCTAAACGCATCAAGCGGATCAAGGGGTTTTTCAAAACCTTGACAAATAGTCCAATAACGTTCGCTGTACCCAGCGTCAATTGTCTCTGTTGGGGCTTCGAGATGCTTTAAACCTGTCGTCTGACGTAAAAAAGCAACTCGTTCCTTGGCCTTCATGCGGCGTAAAGAAGTGGGAGAATCTGGTCGAGAATGCCACCATTCTTCAACCTGAAAAGCCCACCATCTCGGCCAAGCTTCAGAGAAAGCACCCGTATAGGCACAGGTTTCAGATAAAAAATTTGCTTGATAACGTGCCCAATCAGGAGAGTTTTGAATGTCGATGCCAAGACGCGCCGCTAATACTGATTCGTTGATAAGAGGCCCTTGTGCCTCAATGACTTCTCTCAATATATATCGCGCATATTCATGAACGGGATAGGGCTTTTTATTGACGACAAAAGGTTCACCAATATTCGGATGCAATAATTGAATATCAGCCTGTTTTTCTAGGCCTAGCATATGATGAAATAGCCCATTTTCACGCTGAATCTGTTGATAACCTTTTACCAAAGACTGTAATTCAAAAGCCACACGTTTTGGCGCTTTGACAACCTGTTTTTCTTTGTCATAAATTTGGTCAAACAGATTATGAGCACTATCATCTGACTCATAAGAGGCTTTTAACTTGCTATCAAGGGACCAAAGAACAATGGGCTTGGAAGGTATTTCACCTTCCGTCATTCGGGTACGCAATTCTTGTGCAAGCGTAAAACCACGATAGGGTACTGGTTGTCCGGCCTCCGTCGGATTTTCATCCAAACGCAGGTCGAGAATGAGTATATCCGGTTGTTCAGCCTTAATTCGATCAATTTGTTGCCCAAATTCTTGTGGTTTTTGGCAGATAAACTCAAGTGTTTCAGGCTCTGAATGATTGACGACCAGTTTCCAGAAGGGTTCCACAGTGGTTGTTTCATCATCAATATAAAAACAGTTAATAGGCATCTTCAGGTATCTCCTCTTTTAAGGCTTTTCGTATTTCAATACGAAAACAGGTTGCATAACCCGTGGGGGGTTGAATCAGAAAAATGTCGCCTTCCGCAGCTTCTATAATATCTTTAACAATCTTCAGTCCTAAGCCAGTACCAGTGAGTTGCTCGGTGTCAGAAGCAAAAGGCGCGGGTGGGTTACTTGTCGTGAAGAAGGCGTTAAATATCCGTTCTTGATATTCAGAAGGAATACCGTCGCCGTTATCGGCAAATTCTAAAAAAAGCGTGTTATTGACTTTGCCAGCACGAATAAAGACTTGCCCTTTAGAACGCGATCTTTTAATCGCCTTCAGTGAATTACTAAAAAGATTAAATAAAATGGAAGCCCATTCCGAGGAATGCATAGGCCGTGCAAATAACTCATAACCGATAATTTCTTTTTTAAATTCAATATATTTTCTCTGTAATTCTGGCCTAATAACCCTTTCAAAGGCATTAATCACATCCCTTAATTCTTGAGCTTGAAGTTGACGGTGAGCATTGTCCATAACGGCATCATCAAAATATCGGGCATAAGATTGAAGCGCATCGAGGTTAGATTGCATACGCTTGCAAATGTCTGACGCGCTTTGGTTTTCGATAAGCTCAGTCGTCAACAACGCAATATTCGCAACCATAGCATTTAAACTTTGTCGAATCTCATGCGTAAATTCACCAATCGTCAAACCCAGGCTGGCAAGTACCCGTAACATGCCATTTTCTGCCATAATGGCTTGACTTGATTCACCGAGTTCTAAAACACGTTCTTTAATTTCTGCGTTGACTGTCGTAATCGCGTTTTTGTCACTTTGAGTTTCTGTGAGCGTGTCTAAATCTTTAACAATTTGCTGGGCTGCTTTTAATGGCGGCGTGTTTTGAGAGGACTTTTTTAAAAGTAGGGTTTTCTGATGGGCTTCCCATATTCTGCCCACCGCCTTTTTTAAAGCCTTAAAGACAAAATGACGCAACTCTGCAAAAGCTTGATTTTCAATTAATCCTTCTCGACTGGACGTTTCCTCAAAGTGTTCTCCTAAAGGATCATAAATCTCAACAAAACCAAAAAGGTTATCATTTCTACAAGGGGGAAGTTCTTTTTCAAGAGCCGCAGTGGCATCCAATCCCAACCAATCATTCGATTTTTCACCGTAAGGCAAAACACGAAACCCATTTCGATATAACCTCATGCCCCCTTGTTTCTTCAATTTGTCAATGATCAGGGTTTTTGAACCTTTCGGTAGTAAGTCTGATTTATTGATATAAAAATAAGTTTTAAAATTGACTTGCCTTAAAATATCATAAGCACCATTCAAGGGCTGATCTGTTGTATTAATCTCGTCATAACGTTGAGATTGTAGTGACCAATATGCATCACCTTCGTTATCCACTCTACCTTCAATTTCAGCCAGAGCATGTTCTAAAATTAAATTGTTTTCATCAACAATTGTTTTTGGATCATCGTCACCCATTTGTTGATAAAAGAGGGTTTTAAAACCAGGATCGACTTTGTCATGTTGCCCCGCTTTTTGAGAAAGCGGAAAAGGTTGTAATAAATCAGAAATATAACGATAAGCCCGTTTGATTTCAGCTTCACTCCAGGTTTCTCTCAGATTGTCAATAATTAAGATTGTACCTTCTTGAATGACTTTGTCGATGGTTTCAATTCGATTTGATACCGTGATCAAATCGCGGTGAGCTTCAAAATCATCCCAGTTAATTGTCAATTGTAATGCACGAGAGGATTCTTTTTTGTGTGTTTTAATAGTCAGCCGTGTACCAAGGCGCTGTGCGGAAAAGCGTCCGATACCTTTTCGCCCTGCTCGTTGACGCTGATATCTCTCAGAAAACGGTTGTTCTACTTTGTCAGGCGTTGATAAGCGCATAAACCCATCAATGAGTTGTTGGCGCGTCATTCCTAAACCATCATCACTCATTTCGAGCGTGCCCGAGTCTTTGAAAATCAGTTTAACAAGCGTCGCATCAGCATCATAGCCATTTTTCACGAGTTCAGCAACCGCCGTTTCTTTTTTAGCAACCAATTCTAAACCTAATCGACTAATATGACTGGCATCAACAGAAAAACGGACATTATCTTGATCTTGACGAGCCAATGCACTTGATAAATGAAGTATTTGCTCATAATTAAGCTGTTTACCATCTAATTCTGTTCTAAGTTGTTTGAGTATTTCAAAATCGTTCATTTTTTGAGTACCAATGCAAAGCGATAACATATAATGTATTATCAGTAGATCGAAAAGGCGCATTAAAAAAAAGGTCATATTGATAAATCTTGAAGGCCCGATTTTCAAACCCAATTTATTTTGCTTTTATTTGTTTTCTATCTACTGATTATACTTGGAATGCGTACTTGAAAGCCAACCTTTTTTAGGTAACTCCAAAAAGGGCAACCACATTGCCTCACCCATAAAATCGACAAATGACAAAAAACCTTGAACTCTCAATTGATGACATCAAGCATCAAGATTCCGCTTTTTACTTAATGGGGAAAATCGCCAAAGATGATTTTCACGCTATATTGGAACACTCCTTATCAGAACTTGGCTTTTTGCAGCCCGTATTGGTTTATCAA
>JAYQWI020001110.1:0-9098 GCA_035871815.2 Candidatus Parabeggiatoa communis | reverse complement strand
AAGATTCCTTTCTTTTAAAAAAGGGATATTGTTTGGGGAGGATAAATTATCAATGATCAATTATCACATCAGTTATCAACACATTGATATTATTGAGTTTTGATAATAATTAATAATAAGGCTAATAGATTTATATGAAGGGGGCCGCGATAAATCGTGCCATGCATCGGGCAGTTTAAGTTGCCCAAGTTGCCAAAAAAAGGCCAAAAACCTATAAAAATATGAACGAATGAACTTCTTTTTGAACAAAATCGATAAAATTTAACAGTCACAGTGAACAAAAGTTTTGAGTTTTACTTATATTAAAAACGATAGTTATTAATGATAAGAGCCTACTCAATGAACAATGTTCAATAATCAATGAAGTTTGAACAGATATCAGAAGATATTGAGATTATTGATATTTCGTGATGTGGCCAATAGATTTAGATGACAAACTGTGGTCATCAATCATAAGGGCCTATAGTTGCTTGAATGAATTTGATAGCGAATAGCTATTTAGAGTAAGAGGGATAATAAATGAGTTGTACAGTATTGCCATCAGGATCAAGGCAATAAAAGCTGTATGCGCCATCGCGGTGGTTACGTGGTGAGGTTTTGAGGGTAATTTGATGTTCACGTAGAAAGGTATACCATTTGTCCACTTCTGCCGGGGATTCAATAAAAAAGCCAATGTGGTCAAGGTGTTGAGGGCCTTTTATGTTGTCGGCGCTACGGTGCAAAGCCAGATTATCATTGCCTGATGTCAGGTAAACGTTATCCTCATCGGGTTGCCATTGTATTGTCATGCCCAACAAATCCACATAAAAATGCAAGCAGGCTTTCAAATCAGAAACGTTTAACGCAACATGATGTAGTCCAAGAGTGGGGAGGGGTGTTGGCATGATTGAGGATTGGAAAAATGGTGGCTATGAGTGGACTTGAACCACTGACCTCAGCATTATGAATGCCGCGCTCTAACCAGCTGAGCTACATAGCCAACGGAAAGGGAGGCGTATTATGAAGATTTAGAAATAAGTTGTCAAGACTTTTTTAATAATACATTTAACCCCTTGTTCAAAACTTTAAAACATTTTGAGACCCAATAGTGAAAGGATATCACTCAAAGTCATTTCAAAACAGTCAGTTACATTAACTTATTCATTTATCACTCGCCATGCGCTATTAGCTTGGCCTTTTGAAAATTAGCTATTGGCTTAGGCTAATTCTACAATCTCATAATCATGGGTAATGTTCGCACTTTTGCCTAACATGGCAGATACGGAGCAATAGGTTTCCGCTGATAAATCGACCGCACGTTTGACTAAATTATTTTTGAGATCGCGGCCGGTAATGATGTAGTGAATATGAATATCAGTAAAAATTTTAGGGGTTTGTTCCCGACGTTCTCCATTGACTTCTACCACACAGTCTGTGACATTTTGCCGCTGTTTTTTCAGAATACTCAATACATCCATAGCTGTGCATCCACCTAAACCCATTAAGATCATTTCCATGGGACGCACACCTAAATTACGCCCACCGATTTCGGCAGCCCCGTCTATCACAACACCATGCCCGCTTTCGGCCTCTGCCATCAAGCAAGCATTTTCAACCCATTTTATACGTGCTTTCATTCAATTATCACCAATCTATTTCCAATTCACAACGATTGTCTTCATTCTCAATTTAATAGTATGGATATTTGACATAACAACCAGAAGAGGTTGTCTCTGGTATACTGACTGGCAAACCTGCTAATGATTCTTCCAAAGCCGCTTGCACGTAATTGAAAGGTTTAGCGTTATATCCCCCATATTTGGATTCAAAAGCGCCTTTATATATCAAAGTGCCATAAGGATCAATCAGATACATTTGCGGGATCGTTTCAACATCATAGCGTTTTGCGACTTCGCCAGAAAAATCGCCCAAAAGAGGATAAGGTAACGAATAAATGTCTTGCCATCTGATATTATCTTCTTGATCCATGTAGTAGGTACTGTTGATTGCCAACCAAACCACGTCCATACCCATGTAATTAAGTGCCAGTTGACGCATTGTGTCTTGTTCATAATGCTGCTGGACACGGACACAATCTGGATCAAACCACTCAAGCACGACATATTTACCTCTAAAATCAGACAGATTGATGATATTCCCATAACTATCGACTAAGGTAAATTGTGGCACTTGGAATCCTAACATAACAGCCGGTACTGCGTTGCTCCATACCATCAAAAAAAAGAATAAATATAATAGGTTACGCATGATAATCACCGCCTTTTCAGGAAAAGGGTTTTATGTCGTCCCTACTCCTTTTGAAAGGAGCAAACAGTCTATCTTATAACATAACAGCCTTTATTTAATCAAGTTTTTTCGATTACTAAAGCCTTATCACAGTCTTATATCATTTATTTATTGAACGACAATGGACATTAGATTATTAAACTATTTTAATAAACAGTCCAAAAAACGTGCAAAACCCAGATGCCACAAATCAAAAACTGACAGGGTATCAACTTCTCGTTATTCAGGGACTGAAAAAGTTATTATTTTATCATTTCTGCTTAATCGTTTTGTAAGAGGCTCAGTCGGTTATATTTTTTAGCCTTTTCATATACGTATAAAATTGATATGTCCTTTATAAAAGTGAGCATTCATTTTGATGCGCCTGAGTACATCCTAATCTTCTATCGGTTTTTAAATCTTCAACTTCAAACACGCGCTGCCCAACTTTGATCTTGATTTCAGCGAGACTTCAGTTTTGTGTAAGTGGTATTTTCGTTTCCAGCATTAGTCTAAAAATGACGACAATTACTGATAGGTGTTAAACTAATTAGATCATTACACTATTCGCTAATAGTGAATAATGAAATGGAGTAATGCGACAAGAGTCACAAATCACATTGATTTTTGAACACTCAAGTTTAAAAAGTGGCTTTCAACATTTGTATTGCGCGAATAAATTTTACCCTCATTTAAAAAAATCCTTTATATATGAACTGGAAAGGATAAATTGTCAATATAGAGTCAATATAGAAAATGAAATGTTCAATCAGAAATTGAAAAACAAAATTTTTAAATATTACAAAGGTATTAAAAAATAATTCGTTTATATATAGATTTCGTAAACGGATTATCATGAATTGACAGTCCCTATTTATTAATGAATTATTCTCTATTCAATATTTTTTTAATTCAGGGGCAACCATTGCCTCTACAATATCATCTTTTTTATATGGGTAATCCATTGTGCTTGCCCTTTTACCAAACATTGTCTGATAGGAATTTTTTTTGTTTATTTTTTGTTTAAAAAAAGTCATTTTTTTAAAGTATGATTTTATGTAGGGGCGGATCCAAAGTGTTCACCCTTATTGTTAATTTTATTGTTCTGAACATCTATATAAAACAGCCTTAAATAAAATATATCATTTTCGGTTATCAAATATTGATATTTTTATCGACTATTATTATAATTTTCACGAATGCGAATCAAAATGGGTATTTAGTGGACGTTTTTGCGCGCACTTTTACCTGAAAAGCGGGAACCTCTGGGGCTGACAAAAAAAAACGAACCAACGGCCCAACCCTGAAGGGGTTTTCAGGCTAAAAATAGAAATGCGTTGGGGGAAGTCACATTTTTTTTGTTCTTAATCAACACTTAAACACGATTTTTATTTTGATAACAGTATGGCTTAAAGGGAAGCCATTAGCTTTGCGAACTTTATGGAAGCGGCTCCTTGACTTCGCCATTAGCTTTGTCTCCCGAATGTTCGCCATTCGCCATTGGCGAAGGTATTTATTTATTATTTAATTATGAGAAATTATTATCAAGTAATGGAGGTCGCACCTAATGCGAGCCCAAATGAGATTAAGCAAGCTTATCATCGGCTTGCCCATAAATTTCATCCCGATAAAAGTCAAGAACAAAATGCTGAGCAGCGATTCCAAGAAATCAATGAAGCTTACGAAGTACTCAAAGATCCGCAAAAACGGGCCCTCTATAACGCCCGTTTTAAGGTTATTTTACCTTACAGCTACAATTGGTTTATTTCCCACAAAAATGCTTGGATGCGTACTGTTGATCAACTACTTGCTAAGCAAAATGCTTGGATGCGTGTCCAATTCTTGGGACGTGCAAAGAAAAATGTTGGCATCTATAGTCATGCCAGACGGCCTACTATTGAGGATAGCAGCATGAAACCGACCCCAAAATTTCATAAGGTGTTAATGGCCCTCTTTGTGCTTGTCTTGTCAGCAATAACGATTGGTGTTATTTTTGCCGTGGAGCAGATCAGTCAATGGCAAGGTTATCAGCAAGTCCAAACGGGCATCTTACAAGGTGATAAAAAGGCCATTGAAACCTTTGAACGGGCCGATCTGGCTACTCAGAAAAACATTATCGAAGGTGAACCGGTCAAAAAAGCATTGGTTCATTTTTATCTCCAACAGCCAGAATATCCCTTATGGACTAAATTAGGGCGTTATGATGAAACCATTTCTGCTGATATTTTAAAGGATGATGATGTTTATCGCACCTTGATAGCCCATTATTATTCGCGGATAGAGGCTGAAATTGAAGCCGATAATTTTGACAAACCCTTCTCGTGGCTAGATACACTCAAGAAGAAGTATCCTGATTCAACAGAATTATCGGATAAATATGAAGCAGTTCAAAGTCAAAAACAACTGCGGTTAGCCGACTTAATTCAACAATACGGTGAATGCTTAAACCAAACGCTAAAACCGCTGCTTGAAAGAACACATTGTATGGTGGAAGCACGGGAAAAAATTATGCGTGTCGGTATTGAACACAACTTACCCACGGATGCGAATCTACCCGCAATGTATGCGGTGGAAGTCCAACAGGCTTTAACAGCAAAAAATTATGATCAGGCCGAAAAATTGCTATCAGATTGGGGAAAACTGCTACCTGAATCCTCAGAACAACGTGAGGCACTCAAAGCAAGGTTAGCCCTTCACAAACAAGTCAAAATCGTCATTGCTGATTTGACCAGTTCTGATAGGGCTAAAATTGTGACAAGACTCAGTCAAATTGCGACAGAACCCAGCTTGAAACAGGAACTACTTGAAAGGCCTCAAATCCAAAATCATTTACTGAAGTATCACCTGAATGAAGCGCTGACATTACTCAAACTCAATGAGGAAGAAGTCAATCTTAATCCAACAACCAAGGAACAGTTGGAAGACATTCTCATGCTGGTGCGCTCCGAAACCAGCCAATTTGCTCAACCAACACTTTGGGATATAGAGCCAACATTGCAACAGGATACTGTTCAAAATAAGCAGGTGGCTAAGCAGCTACAACAGTGTCGAATACATTATGAGGCTAACCGTTTAACTACCGGCAAAGCCGGCACCGCGCTAAATTGTTATAGAACTGTCCTAAAACAAGAACCCGGTAATCATGAAGCATTAGTCGGTTTGAAAAATATAGAAAAACGTTACAAATCATGGGCTGTAGCGGCCTTTCGACAGAATAAACTAGACAGAGTGAAAATTTATCTCGCTGCTATGCAAAAAGTGAATCCTAAATCTTGGGCACTTGCACAGTTAAGAAAGCGTTTAAATCAGACAGTAACGACGAACTCACCCAAACAGAAATCACCAACAGTGGTCAAACCCTCTACCTATCAGAAGCCGATAACGTCTTGCGAAGGGTGTACTTGTTCAAATGTTCTCAAACAATTATCAATGGGCGTGACTCCACTGACTGTGGAGCAAAAACAGTTTTTACAAACCCAGTGTCGTTAAATTTGAACTCAATTTGAACTGAACTTTTTAAGAGGAAACGCTAGCCATGTATCACACTAACCCATTGATAAAGTTGACCGTTTCACGAAAACGTTTTTCCGCGCAAAAACTTTTGCGTGAAATACTGATCTTATGGGGAATCTTTTTGCTGGTGTCCTGTGCAACACCTGAAATGCAAGGCGAGATTGATGTTGCCAAAAAGGGGGGAAATGAGGAGCCAGCCAGCGGGATCAAACCTATACCGACTTTAGGCTCAAGCTCAACACCAACGTATCAAGACAGTCCGATGTATTTGAGGGACAGACAGATTGTCGAACTCATGCCCACGGAAAACCGTTCTGATCAATTGGTCAATAAAGAATACTACGATTCTTTAGATACCCAGGCCTTATTGCAGAAAGCGGATGCCCGTTATGAAAATCAGGATTACGAAACGGCCTCACTTCTCTTTAACCTAGCTGCTGAACGTCCCGATGGGCGGTTGATGAAAACTTATGCCGGTTTATATCAAAGCCATATCAAATTGGAAGAGCAGGCGGCTGCTGAAAAGGCCTTTGCTCAGTTACTCGCACTCAGCGTGAAGAAAAACGGTCGGTTGAACGTGAAATTTTTATTTTCCGTGAATTCTACTGAATTTATTGAGAATGAAGAGTTAAGAAGGGAATATTCATTTTGGTTGCGTCAGATAGCCCGCTATTTTAAGAACAATACGCTTTGTTTTCAGATGATCGGCCATACGACTATGACAGAAGACCAAAACAATTCCAGCTTATCCTTCTTACGTGCAGAAAAAATTCAAGCGCTGATGAAGGAACCTTTTGCTACGATCATGCAAAGGTCAAAAGTGGTGGGCAAAGGGTACCAAGAAAATCTGGTGGGCATTAACACTAACGATGTGAGAGATACGATTGACCGTCGCGTTGAAATTATCGTGGCTAACTGCTCAGAAGTTTAGTGTGAAAAAGGGGAAAAGGGGAAAAGGGGAAAAGGTTTCTGATGATGTGTCATAACGACAAGGTTCTTTTTTCAACTATATAGGTGTTCAGATCATTATTTGAGTCCCTGCCACCGGACTTTAGCTTTTAGACAATAAGCTGTTGGCTATAAAAAATTTTTCTGAAACGTTATAGCTTTGATTTGAAATGTGGATGTTGAGAGATTTCATCTATGCAGGATGGTGCATTTGAGTGTGACCAGCACTCAAGGCACCTTGCCACAACTTAAACTAGGTAGGAGTAGTCTCAGTGTGACTCCTAATTAATAGTAGCAAGATGAGTACCAGTTTTATGGCTACCTAGTGCGTTCCGATCTAAAATGCCCAGTGGGGCAACCATAAAGTGGGCAACCACAAGGGATTGTCCCTACAGAAAAAATATTTTGATTCAATGTCAGGCCTCTTGATTGTTTTTGGGAAGTTGAGTTTTTCGACAGTCCCTGTCAATTTTTCAAACACGCCATCAATTTTTCAAACACGCCATTCTAAACACAACCGGTCGGTTTCGGTAAACCCGCGTATCGCGCTGCCTGTTTACCAGGGCCGTAAGGAAACAGCGAATAAAGATATTTACTATTCCCCTTATCCGAACCAAGCTCCTCTTTGACCAGTTTAATGAGCGCTCGCATGGCCGGCGCGGTGCCGTGATCGTGGTAATATGTCCGTATCATATTGATGATTTCCCAGTGTCCTTCAGTAAGTGGCAAATCATTTTGTTGAGCAAGAACATTGGCTAATTCCTCATTCCAATCGGATAAATTGACCAAATATCCTTGAGAATCCGTTTCAATGCTTTTCCCATTGATTTCAAGTTCCATAGTGCGTACCTGTTATAATTGTTGACAAAAATACTCTGTTATTGACTCTATAATGGGGGCCTTGTGTGAAAGATCAAGTGGATATAGTACAACGAATTAGGAAACGAAGTTCAGCGAAGCTAAATAAACGAATAACCGGGGTAGCGTTAAGAAACGATCCAAGAAGATACTAACGTTTTCAATACCTGAATCGCTTTGATTCATTTTCACTAAACGCGAGCAGTCTAAAAAAACGGAGAATTGGGAATTATGAATTGGGGATGAAAAGAATAAGAAATAAATGAAGAATATGGAAATCATTTAAAACACACTAGGATTTCCAGTGTGGTGCAGATGAGTCAAACGCTCATTTTGCAAAGTGCTGGATTGGTGATTGTTAGAAAGACGCGAAGCATCGCGTCTCTACAATTCGCGGTTTCGTAGATATTATGGCAACAACAGACAGTCCTTTAAAACGATTAGTGACGACTTTTATTGATGATTTTGCGACATGGCTTCTTGAAAGTGAAATCGATTCTGTCACCCCACACAATATTGAGTTATATGCCAAACCTGATCCCGTTCGGGCTGATCAAATTTTTACCGTCAAATTAGCAGATGGACGCACTATCGTATTACACATTGAATTTCAAGGCAGACGCAGTCAAATACCGATGCCTTTACGTCAATTAGATTCACTGTCACGTTTGGCACTCAAATTTCAAGACCTGGAATTGTACAGTGTCGTTTTTTATGTCGGTAAAGGTGCTGGACAAGATGATAGCGGGGTTCACGAAATCACCAATCCAAGCGGCGGTATTACATTAACTTGGCAATACAAAGTGATTCATTTATGGAAAATGAAAGCCGAAGAATTAGTTGAGATGGATAAACCCAGTTTACTCGGTTTAATTGGACAAACCCAAATCACCGAACCCGAAACGTTATTACCCAAAGTGGTTGAAATGGTGAAAACCCTCCCAAAATTTGAGATGCAAAAGCGGTTATTCACCGAAATGCTATCACTCATAGAAGATGATGAGGTACTTAACATGTTAGAAAGATTGACAGAAAAAGAGGATTTATTACTCAATACGGCAATGATGCGTCGTTTTCGTAGAGAAGGAGAGTTAAATAAATCCCGTGATGCTGTTTTAAAGGTTGTGGATGTTCGATTTCAGCCACAATCCCCCCTTCGTCAACAGTTCGAGCAACAATTAGAGCTCATTGTGAATGAAACCGTGTTAGATATGCTCTTGATGACAGCCGCTCAGTGTAAAACGATAATGGAATTTCAAACCCTGTTAGACAGTGCAAATAAAACGCATTAATAGCCAAGAGACGCACGGCCGTAGAGACGCGCGGCTGTAGAGACGCACGGCAGTGCGTCTCTACTACGTTATACAAGCCCGCGCATATCAATTAAGGAGAATAATGATGTACCTGACAACACAAGAACAGATTTTTAGGCTACCCCTAAAAGAAATGGAGCAACTGAAAGAATACTTGGATTTTTTAATTTGGAAAGCGAAACCCCAACAACAAGAGGGAAA
>JAYQWI020001109.1:0-5185 GCA_035871815.2 Candidatus Parabeggiatoa communis | reverse complement strand
ATTAAACGAGATTATCTCTTATAAAACAATCCGTTAAATTGATTATTAAAATACGCTCTAATGACATTCACATTTAATGGCAAAAAAAAGCTTGTATCAGATTTAGGACTATGGTAGAGTATGCCGCCTTTGAAATTAACGGGCGCGTAGCTCAGTGGTAGAGCACTACCTTGACATGGTAGTGGTCGGTGGTTCGATCCCACTCGCGCCCACCAATTATTGACTTATCAATATAAAACACCACACATTAAATAATTAAAGACCAAATCAAAAACACCACTCCAAATTATTTTGTATTCATCAATACCCTTTTTTATTTTAAGGGGAATTGTTTTTTATTTCAATTTAATTTTAATTAATAACACACAAGCACGGTTTTATCGTGCTTTTTTTATTTGTGTTAGACGGAATTTGAATTATGCCCACGATTACCTTGCCAGACGGCAGCCAACGATCTTATGAAAATCCCCTAACAGTGACCCAAGTGGCTGAAAGTATTGGTGCTGGCCTTGCGAAAGCGGCTTTGGCAGGAAAGGTTAATGATCGATTGGTAGATGCCTCTTTTCTGATTGAAGACGATGTGCAATTGGCCATTATCACTGATCGCGATCCAGAAGGCTTAGAAATCATACGCCATTCTTGTGCCCATTTAATGGCGCAGGCCGTTAAATGCCTATTTCCCGAAGCGCAAGTCACAATTGGCCCCATCATTGAAAACGGTTTCTATTACGATTTTGCCTACAAAAACAGTTTTACGCTTGAAGATTTAGACAAAATTCAAGCCAAAATGGAACAACTGGTCGCCCAAAGTTTACCCATTACACGCTCTGTCATGCCACGCGATGAGGCCAGCGCCTTTTTTAGGGCATCAAAAGAAGAATATAAAGCCCAAATTATTGACTCAATTCCCGCTAACGAAGCATTATCTCTCTATCAACAAGGCGATTTTACAGATTTATGTCGAGGGCCGCATGTACCCAATACCAATAAATTAAAAGCCTTTAAATTAAGCAAAGTAGCTGGGGCCTATTGGCGGGGCGATTCAAATAATGAAATGTTGCAACGCATTTACGGTACCGCATGGGCCAATAAAAAAGAGCTTAAGGCCTATTTGCATCGCCTAGAAGAAGCTGAAAAACGTGATCATCGTAAACTGGCTAAACAATTAGACTTATTTCATATCCAACCCGAAGCCCCCGGTATGATATTTTGGCATGACAAAGGTTGGCAAGTTTATCAACACATTAAAACGTATATTCGTCGTGTCTTGCGTGATCACAGTTATCAAGAAGTCAATACTCCACAATTAGTTGATCGATCATTATGGGAAAAATCAGGGCATTGGGACAAATTTGGCGATATGATTTTTACGACTCAATCCGAAAATCGCGATTATGCCGTCAAACCCATGAATTGCCCTTGCCATATTCAAATTTTTAATCAAGGCCTAAAAAGTTATCGTGATTTACCTTTACGCTTAGCCGAATTTGGCTCTTGTCATCGCAATGAACCCTCTGGTACATTGCACGGGTTAATGCGAATACGCAATTTTGTTCAAGATGATGCCCATATTTTTTGTACAGAAGATCAAATACAAAGCGAAGTCTCTGAATTTATTGATTTATTGTTAAAAGTCTATGCTGATTTCGGCTTTCAAAATATTATCGTCAAATTATCGACTCGTCCTGAACAACGCATTGGTAGCGATAATATTTGGGATAAAGCTGAAAAAGCATTAGAATTAGCACTGAATCATAAAGCCTTAGATTGGGAATTGCAGCCCGGCGAAGGCGCATTTTATGGGCCTAAAATAGAATTTATACTCAAAGATTGTCTTGAGCGTGTTTGGCAATGTGGCACAATTCAAGTGGATTTTTCCATGCCTAGCCGTTTAGGGGCAGAATATGTCGCATCAGATGGCAGTAAACAAGTGCCCGTCATGTTGCATCGGGCCATTTTAGGCTCATTGGAACGTTTTATTGGTATATTAATTGAAGAATATGCAGGGGCATTCCCCACTTGGCTCGCTCCAGTGCAAGCCGTCATACTGAATATTACTGATCAACAAGCCGACTATGCCAAGCAAATAGAGGCGCACTTGCTTAAACACGGATTTCGTGTCGCTGTAGACTTGAGAAATGAAAAGATTGGGCTTAAAATTCGTGAGCATACTTTACAAAAAGTACCCTATCTATTGGTAGTCGGTGGACGAGAAGTTGAAAATCAACAAGTGGCTGTGCGATTGCGAAAGGGTGAAGATAAAGGCACTATGACACTTGAATCCTTTATCGAACTACTGAACGCAGACATGGCAGGCCACGTCTAGGAGGACACTTACATTACTCACGAAAAACAACGTACACGTTTGAATCAAGCGATTACCGCACCTGAAGTACGGTTAATAGCCGTTGATGGTCAACAAATTGGCATCGTTTCCAGCCAAGAGGCACAAGAAAAAGCCAAAGAGGCTCATTTAGATTTAGTAGAAATTGTTCCTAACGCTAAACCGCCAGTCTGCCGGATTATGGATTACGGCAAGTTTTTGTTTGAAGAAAACAAGAAACGTAATAAAGCCAAGAAGAAACAAAAACAGGTACAACTCAAGGAAATCAAATTCCGACCCTCAACTGAAGAAGGGGATTATCAGGTCAAACTACGCAACCTGATACGTTTCCTAGAAGAGGGGGATAAGGCCAAAATCACTTTACGCTTTCGTGGCCGAGAAATGGCCCATAGAGAACTTGGTTTCAAACTGCTCAATCGTCTTAAAGCGGATTTATCTGAACACGGGACAATTGAACAAGAACCCAAAATGGAAGGTAGACAAATGACGATGGTCTTTGGCTCAAACAAAAAATAGCCCCGGGTAGTGCCGTACCGATTGTGGCCTGTTGTAGCTGGACAAGCGAACAGCCCCTTCGTTACACTAGCTCACAACCCACCTTACCCACTGGTAAATTGATTTCGTGCTTTTTCAGGTTTGTCCATTGCACGAATGCAAAATACAATAGGTTAGGTTTTTTATCTTGTACAAAGTGCCTCTTCTGATCATTCTTACAGGTCATTATTTTTTAGGTAGTGATGCAATGTGGGTGATATGATAGAACGCTTTAGACGGCCGATTCTCATGATTTCCACATTTAGCGTAGCTGATTTTTTTCATAGATTTATCAATTTATATCCGTTTTACATCAGCGTTCTAATATTTTTTTTAATGAGTGTTAATCATGAGCATCAGTTTAATCAGCGTTCTATCTTCTATCACTTTCATCACCCACATTGCAGCACTACCATTTTTAGGGGGACTTTCTCTTTTAGATAACTGATGCGATCTATTGGCTATAACTACAAAATAAAATAGTGGGTTTCAATCGGCCTTTTCACCCTTTCCCCTCTCCCTCTCAAAAATCATTTCTCCTCGCCCTTGATAAATCAAAAGTTTGGGAACGAATTTTTTTGAGCCTTTGAGAATAGATAATAAAAGGGAAAGCTATTTATTTTAAACCTAATGCGGAGTACTAACATGCCTAAAATTAAAACCAATCGCGGTGCCGCCAAACGCTTTAAACGCACCGCAGGTGGCGCCCTGAAACGCGGCCAAAGTCACCGAAGACATATCCTCACCAAAAAAAGCACCAAACGTAAACGCCACCTGCGTTCTCCCATCATGATCGACAAAGCGGATACCGCTATGGTCAAACGACTACTACCCTACTCGTGAGGATAACATAAAATGCCAAGAGTAAAACGCGGCGTGACAGCACACGCCAGACACAAAAAGATTCTAAAAGAGGCCAAAGGCTATCGTGGTGCTCGCAGCAACGTGTTTCGCGTTGCCAAACAAGCGGTGATAAAAGCAGGGCAATATGCTTACCGAGATCGTCGACAACGTAAACGCCAATTTAGGGCCTTATGGATAGCGCGAATCAATGCCGCAGCGCGTGAATGTGGATTATCTTACAGCCGTTTCATTAACGGTTTACACAAAGCCGGCATTGAAATTGATCGAAAAGTATTAGCTGATTTAGCCGTGTTAAATAAAGATGCGTTTGCCGCATTGGCTGATAAGGCTAAGACAGTGTTGGTGTAATTTTTTTCTCTCAGGGCGGGATTTTGTCCCGCCTTAACCTATCGGGGTAAAATCCCCAAAATAGAACATAACCACTTGATTTTTTAAGAAATGAAAAATCAAGAAAGCTACCCTCCTCGCGACAACACATTATCATTTCCTTGAACAGATAAATCCATCAAATCCAAATATAGAACGCTGATTTAACGGAGAACCAACTGAATTTAATTCAGAGCATCCCAGACACGGCAATGAAACCAGTCCCAAAAACGTTGCTTTACTTTACTGTATTTATAATACTGAGCAAAAAATGATGTCCTATAGTCAATTTTCCATACAAGCAATCGTAAAAGCCTTTAATTTGATGATGGTTGAAAAAACAGCCCTGTTTGGTGATGTTGCGCCTTTGCCTTGTTCAGCTTTTTTAAAAGAAACACTGGACTACAACGTACCGCTTGCACTAGCGAGCAATACTGAGAAAGCCCGTTCAGAAATGATTATTTCGCCGATTCTGATTGAATTGAAAAAACAGTTATCTACAGAAATCAGTTTATTTTCTGGCGTGGAGTTTAATGTAGACAGTGAAAAGGGTTTAATCGGATTTTGTGACTTTATTATTAGCTATTCACCCGAACAACTTTTTATCAATGCCCCTGTGATTATGCTAGTTGAAGCGAAAAATGAAAATATCAAAAATGGCTTGGGACAATGTATTGCAGAAATGTTAGCTGCCCAATTATTTAATCAACAAGAGCAAAATGACATTCAGGAAATTTACGGTGTCGTCACCACAGGCACAATCTGGCAATTTTTGAGATTAAAAGACAAAACAGTAGAAATTGACATGAATGAATATTATTTGTCTGAACTTGATAAAGTTTTAGGAATTCTCAGTGTTAGTTTAAATAAAGGTAAAGTTTGAGGAATAACAAGATGTTAGCTTTATATATTCCCAATTTACAACAAGAAATCACTGATTTACTAGAAAGTACCAAAGCTTTTTAAGCAAAATAAGCAATACAGAAAATTGTTTGCAATAATTATAAATTAAGCAACATTGAGTTGAAAAATTGGAATTGCGTATGGGAAATGATGCAAGGTAGAATAACTCAGATA
>JAYQWI020001108.1:0-4429 GCA_035871815.2 Candidatus Parabeggiatoa communis | reverse complement strand
CAAGCTCAAGCATTAATCACATTCACAATTTCTTATGACCAACAGGCAAAGCGATTTCTATTTCATCCGTTAATAAACGGATTTTTACACTATATTTTTAGCCAAATTATGTCAAGCTTTTTTTCAAATTCTATGGAAATCTTTTTTTCTCACCCCCCCATCCAATTTAAAGTTGATTTATCTTTCAATAGGTTGCAGCGGTTTGGGTGAAACGCGCCTTCGTGGCCGCTGGGTGAATACCCCCGCCGCTGGCACGGCCAATTCGTTATGCCGTGTTTTGACAAACGGTAGGGGCCGGCTTGGCATATCGTTTCAATCCACATTATCTAGTTGCCCAGACAATATCGGTATAAAACCTGTTGGCAAACATCGAAAGTTTTTGCCAAGGATAAAACTTTTAGGGATGATTATAATGAAAAGTAGACTTTGTCAACGACTTTTAAATTAAAGGGTACCGGAAAAACCGGTGATGGGTCAGGATGCCTTTAAATAGGGTGTTTTGAGTTTTCTCTTTTTTTATCAAGACATTGTTTTAAATGAGCCTCAAATAGGCCGTTAAATGCTGATAAATGGCGTTTTACCGACTGTTTGTGGTAATGGTTGGTATGTTGGGGGGGGGTATTACCTAAATAAATGCCGGTATGCCCTTACAAATACCTTGTATTATACGGTTTTATGTAGGGGCGAGCCGAAAGTGTTCGCCCGATTTGTGCCATTATTTTTCTGAACATTTATAGACAATAACTTCAAGATATAACTACAAGGTATAACTACAAGGATTACTTATAATAAAGGATAAGAGAAAGGACTTAAGTTGAGATCATAAGTCTCACCCTCATTCTTTTTCAGTTATCAGTTATCAGTTATCAGTTATCAGTTATCAGTTATCAGTTATCAGTTATCAGTTATCAATGCCTTGATATCCCGTATTGGAAAGGCCAACATTATTTATCTGACAAACTATAGAGTTAACGAAATGACGAATCAAGGAGCTTGGCACAATCTAATCCTTTCATGCAGTATCTTTGTCGTTATAGACTTGTCGTTATATAAATGGCTTGATAGAAAAGAGCGGGAAAATAGGAATGCGCCCATGGAAAACTCCCATTATTCTTGGTGTCTCCCTTTACTCCGTTATAATCAGCAAAATCCAACATCAACGTATAGGAAACAATGACTATTATGAAAACAAGTCTACCAAGACTATTTGTTTGCTTGTTTTTCCTTGTCAATCACGTAGTGGCATCTGCCACTGTCTATGTGAATGACGATGCGAGCGGCAGCAATGATGGCACGTCGTGGGCTGATGCTTATCTTGATTTGCAATCGGCCTTAACGAGTGCGACTAGCGGTGACGAGATTTGGGTTGCCGCGGGTACTTATGTACCCACAACAGATACTGATCGAACCGCGACTTTTCAGTTGAAAAGCGGTGTCGCGATTTATGGTGGCTTTGCGGGCACGGAAAGCACTGTTTCTGAACGCGATTGGGAAACCAATACTGCGATATTAAGTGGGGACATTGGGGCCCAAGGTGACGATACTGATAACAGTTACCACATTCTAACCGGTAGTGGTACCGATAGTAGTGCTATTGTTGATGGTTTCACTCTTACTAAAGGGCGTGCCGATGGTGATAGTGCGGCTATGCAGCATCAAGGTGGTGGTATGTACAATGATGCTGGCAGTCCAACCCTTAAAAATGTCATTTTCACTGACAACTTTTCTCAAGGTAACGGTGCTGCCATGGCAAATTGGAATGGTAGCGATCTCACTTTGTCTAATGCGACTTTTAGCAATAACCAAGCTAAGGGTTATGCTGGTGCCGTTTTTAACAAAAAATCTAGCCCCACTTTGACTGATGTCAGATTTGAGTCAAATCGTGCCAGTGTGAGTGGTGGGGGCATGTATAACCAATCTCAGAGTAGCCCCACTTTGACTAATGTTGTCTTTCGAGGCAACAGAGCTTATTGGGCAGGGGCCATGATTAATGAGTATAGCAGTCATGCCATACTCAATAATGTTTTATTTAGTGGCAATAAGGCTTCCAAGTCTGGTGGCGCGATTACCAATAAAGGCAGTAGTAACCCGACTTTGAATAATGTGACGATTGTGGGCAATCTGGCGACAAATGATGCAGGTGCCATTGGCATTCGCACCGGCACGAGTATGACTCTGAATAATTGTATTATTTGGAATAACAGCCCCACCGAGACTCAAGTGCTTGATGAAGACGGAACAAGCACGATTAATCATTCTATTATCCAAGGCGGTTGGACAGGTACTGCTAATCTTGATGCCGAACCGAAGTTTGTCACGCCTATTGATCCGGCCAGTGCCCCAACTACCTCGGGCGATTTTCATCTTAATACGGGTTCTCCCGCTATCGCGGCCGGTGATAATAGTCTCATTGCCTCTGGCGTGTCCACCGATTTAGACGGTAATCCACGCATTTCTCATGGCACGGTTAATATGGGCGCGTATGAAGGCGATTTAGTGCCGGCTACTAATAAGGTGCCCACGATTGCGGGGAGCCCTGAAACCAGTGTGACTGCCAACACGGCTTATAGTTTTACCCCCACAGCCAATGATGATGAGGGTGAGACTTTAACGTTTTCGATTACCGGTAAACCGGATTGGGCAGACTTTGATACCAGCACGGGTAAACTCAGTGGTACGCCAAACAGTGCCGGTACGCACAGTGGTATCACGATTACGGTTTCCGATAGTCAAGATTCGGCGAGTTTAGCCGCTTTTACCGTGACAGTGAATGCGCCGGTACCCAGTAATCATGCGCCCACTATTTCTGGCACACCCGCTACTAGCGTTACCGTAGCTAATGCTTATACGTTTACCCCTACGGCGAGTGATAGTGATGGTGATAGTTTAACGTTTTCCATAAGCAGTAAACCGGCTTGGGCAAACTTTGATACCGGCACGGGCACATTAACGGGTACGCCCAACAGTGCCAGCGAACACAGTGGTATAACAATCAGCGTTTCGGATGGTAAAGCGTCTGCTAACTTAGCGGCTTTTAGTCTTTCTGTGACGGCAATGCCCAATAATGCGCCGAGTATTTCGGGTACGCCAACAACGACGCTTACCGCAGCTAGTACTTATACTTTTACCCCCAGCGCAAGTGATAGTGATGGCGATAGTCTCACTTTCTCAATTACCGCTAAACCGGATTGGGCAGATTTTGATACCAGTACGGGTAAATTAAGTGGTACGCCAAACAGTGCCAGCGAACACAGTGGTATAACGATCAACGTTTCGGATGGAACTGACACCGTGAGCCTAGAGGCTTTTACGGTAACGGTAACGATCAGTACTCAAGAACCGACTGAGTTTAGTGGCGTGATAGCGGCTCATAATGAATGGCGACAACAAGTCGGTGTTGACGAATTAACGTGGCATTCTGAATTGGCTAATGCGGCTCAAACATGGGCTAATACTTTGCAAGATCAAGCTTGCAAACTTGAACATAATCCTAATACGCCCTACGGTGAAAATATTTATTGGGCAAGTGGCGCTTCACCAACGCCAAAAAGTGTCGTGGATTCATGGGGCAGTGAAAAAGCGGACTACGATTATGACACCAACACTTGTCAAACCGACAAAGTGTGTGGACATTACACTCAAGTCGTGTGGGAAAAAACCACCGAAGTCGGTTGTGGTAAAGCGGCCTGTGGTAATGAACACGTTTGGGTGTGTAATTACAATCCGCGGGGCAATTATGCCGGGCAAAAACCGTATACCCAAGTTGTGCAAAATGCAAAGCCAACCCTTTCTGGTACACCCCTGACGCTTGTCGATGTGAACACCCCTTATCATTTTATGCCCACGGCTAATGATAGTGATAGTGGTGATACATTAACTTTCTCTATTACCGGCAAACCGGTTTGGGCTAATTTAAATACCACGACTGGTGAATTAAGCGGTACCCCAACTGAAGCAGGTACCTTTACTCATATTATTATCAGTGTCTCGGATGGCACCGATACGGTAAGCTTGCCAGCCTTTGATATCACGGTGAATAGTGCGCCTACTCTACCTCCCAATATTGCCGGCCTAATCGTCACAACGACTGAAGACAGTGGCGCGGGTTCCTTACGCCAAATACTGGCCGATGCCAGTGAGGGGGATACGATTGGTTTTGATGCCAGTTTGGCTGGGCAAAGCATTGCTTTTGCCACGACTTTAGAGATTGATAAAAGCGTCACCCTTGATGGGAATGGACGCAATATCACGCTCAGTGGTGACAGCGATAATGATGGGGTAGGCAATATACTTGGTATACAAATTCAAAAGGGCAAGACAGTTACCCTCAATAATCTGACGATTACCAAAGGTTATAATCAATCTGGGGGAGGGCTGCGTAATGCCGGTACCTTAACCATTAACAACTGTACCTTTATTGAGAACACGG
>JAYQWI020001107.1:0-13423 GCA_035871815.2 Candidatus Parabeggiatoa communis | reverse complement strand
GCTTTGGATAGTCGATGTGGCTGATTTATCGACTGATAATCCCGATGCGTTATCTACCTTACTTGAGAAACATGGCTTAGAACGATTACCGCCGCCGATGACTCATCAGTTGAGGGTTCATATTGGTGCGCTTTAGCGTTTAAAAAAAACGCAAGAGACGCAAGAGGGCGCAAGAGAGAAATGATCATCTTTAGATAGGGATGGGGGGCAAGCGGGTGGTGGGATTTTTGGGATAATATTTTAATTCAGTGTCGATAGCGATCCCACCCTACGAGACATTGGCAATTAAAAAGAGATAAGCCTCAATTCGTTTCAATCACCTTTTTGATCAATAGTCTCGTTTTAGCCATAAGCTTGTGTCTAACAATAAGAGGTTTTTTCCTTCTAAGTCTACACATTATTTTTTAGCATCCAATTTTTTCATGCATTCGAGAAAATATTCCATTTGTTCTGTGGTGAGTTTGCCTTCTTGTAGCATCAATTGGAACACGCTGATTTCTTTTGCCTTTCTTTCTGCGTTTCCTTCTCTGAGGGCCCACTGGATGTCTTTTTGTCGAAAATTCAGTTGTTCTCTCATAAGCGTCAGTAAAGTCGATTTGTTGAACACCTCTTTACTATAGGATTTTCCCCATAAATATTATTTATCTGAAATATTTATATCTCATCCTGATATGTGGGGTATCGGGGATTTTTCCAAAAGGCAATTTGAAAAGGGTAAGAGTTGACAATATAATCATAGTTAAGTCACTATTTAGCCTGAAAAAATAAATTTGTAATATAAAGCTAACTTATACATTTTTTAATCGCTTCAACAATTTCAAACGGCGCTATACGCATAACCGCAATATCAAGTGAATAAACCTCAATCCCTTCTTGTTTACCTTTTGCTTGATGTTGGCCTAAACTGACAAAGGGCCACTGCTTTTGAGCATGAAGTTTAACCTGTTCTGACATGAGCAGTGCCCAAGGTAAATGACGGGTTAAGCTTTCTAAGCGAGCGGCGACATTAACCGCGTCGCCTAATAAGGTATAATCCATTTTTACCGTGCCGCCACCCATGTTCCCTTCGATCACTGTACCGTAAGACAGGCCGATCCCAGTATGCAATAACCTAAGTGGATTCCCACTCTCAGCCGATTCACGAAGAGAATCGAGTTCATTGAGAATCGTTAACCCAGCTTGAATGGCATCATCAACTTGTTCTTGATTAAAAGAAGCCATAATGCCATCACCCATAAATTTATTCACAACACCACCATAAGCAGAAATGATGTTAGAACAAATCCTTAAATAATGGTTAACTAATGCCACGACATCATTGATCGGCAGTTTTTCAGTAAATGTTGAGAAAGAAACAATATCACTGAAGAAGATGATTTTTTCAATAGCACGCGGGGAAACAGTCAAAGGATTAAGGCCACAACGAATCAGATTAGCAATGCTCGGTTGTGTATATTTTTCTAAAATACGGTGAGATTCAGTAATGGTTTGGAGTAATGTTTTAACGGGTTGCAGTAAAACCCCTGTCTCTTGACCGAGATTAATGGTTTTCATGGCCCAATTAGGAAACATTTTTTCACTCACCTCACACTCCGTCTTTAAACATAAAATATCGGTATGCCGTTCATCCGCAAGAATTTTATGATAAAGCGCATCCACTCGCTTTTCATCCCCTTCAATAATTTGAAAAAATATCTCATTCAAATACAATAAGACACCCGTAATGTTATCACGTTGATTATTCGCGATAGACACTTCTGAGATATCATTCAATTGTTCTGTTGTTAAATTATTTGCAGTACTGATATAGGTTAATCTTTTCATGGATAAAATGCGAGAGAAGTATTTGTTTAGTCAGTTTTAGGAATATCAAAAAAATAAATTATCCCACAGGGCTACTCTATGCACAAAAATTATTTGTCACAAACTGTCGGCTCACGCAGAGCCGCAGAGCCGCAGAGAATGAGAGAAATTAAACAAACCGGCTTGAATTGCCTTTTGGGATAATTATTTTTTTGGAACTTCCTATGTCTAACGCTGGGGTTGCCAAAAAATGTATTTAACCCAATCGGGAAACGCTATATCTATAGAATTTTGGATTTTACACACTGAGAGGCTATTTTATGATTCGTTTTTTTGCTGATCATCCGACAGCGGCTAATTTATTAATGCTCATTTTTCTGATCTTAGGGATTATGGCTGCTCCTAAACTTCAGCGTGCAACCTTACCCGATTTTACCCCTGCTGAAGTCGAAATCCGGGTGCCTTACCCAGGGGCTTCTGCTGAAGACGTAGAAGAAGCGATTTGTCAACGGATAGAAGATGCTGTTGATGGTATCAATGATATTGAAGAAGTCCGTTGTGAGGCGCGGGAAGGTGTCGGTACGGCGGTTGTTAAATTGCGCGAAGGGGGTAATGTTGCCCCTTTTTTGGAGGATGTCAAAACCGAAGTTGAGGCCATTGATAATTTTCCTGAACAAACAGAATTGCCCATTATCAAGCCTTTAGGCCGCACTGATCCGGTCGTTTCTATTGCGGTAACGGGCCCCATGAGTGCCACGGATTTAAAGGCCTATGCTGAACAGATCAAAGATCGTTTGTTGTTGGTACCCGAAATTTCGCAAATCGATATCGAAGGCTTTTCTGATCATCAAATTCGTATTGAATTACCCAGCTATGCTTTACGTCAATATGGGCTCAGTGTGAGCGATATTGCAGCCGCGATTAGTCGGCAAAGCATCAATTTACCGGCCGGCAGTATCGAAACGCGCAATCAAGATGTGCTGATTCGTTTTGTCGATGAACGGCGTACTGTGCAAGCATTTGAAGCCTTAATTATTGTCGGTAATCACAGTGGGGGTGAGATTCGTCTGGGTGATATTGCACGTATCACGGATCAGTTTGAATTAGAGGAAAATAAGATTATTTTCAATGGGCAACGTGCCGCCATTTTAAAGATCAGTAAAACCAAAGCGGAAGATATCTTGATTATCGGTGAAGCAGCCAAAGCGTTTGTGGAAAAGGCGCAACAAACCGCGCCACAAGGGGTTCGTTTTACCCTTACCAACGATGCTTTTTCCATCGTCGAGGATCGGTTGAATTTATTAATCAAAAACGGTTGGCAAGGTTTTATATTAGTCGCCATGACACTGTGGTTGTTTTTCAGCTTACGTTTCGCTTTTTGGGTAGTGATGGGCTTGCCCGTTTCTTTTTTAGGCTGTATTTTTTTTATGCAGCTTTTTGGATACTCGCTCAATATGATCACCATGGTAGGGCTATTGATTGCAATCGGTTTGCTGATGGATGATGCCATTGTGATTTCTGAAAATATTGCCACGCATTTGAAAAAAGGCAAATCCGCCTTAGAAGCCGCTATTGATGGTACGCAGGAAGTGGGTGTCGGTGTCTTATCCTCTTTGATCACAACCCTGTGCATGTTTGGGCCACTGGCTTTTTTAGAAGGCGATATTGGTAAAGTGTTGAAAGTGATGCCAGTCGTGTTGATTCTCACCTTAATCATCAGTTTGTTTGAAGCGTTTTTAATCCTGCCACATCATATCGCGCATTCCCTCGCCCATAGTCAAAAGACTAAGCCAAATGCCGTTCGTCGCGGCTTTGAAAACCTGATTGAATGGCTGCGATTTCAGATATTAGGGCGCGTAGTCAATGGCATGGTAAATTGGCGTTACTTGTTTATCGGCTTACTCATCGCTGTGCTTATCAGTTCAGTTGCCATGTTAGCCAGCGGCCGGATTAAATTCAGTGCTTTTCCAGATATTGACGGTGATATTGTTGAAGCGCGCATTTTGTTGCCGCAAGGTACCCCGTTAGCGCAGACAGAAGCCAAGGTAGAACACATCATGGCGGCCTTAAATCGCGTGAATGCTGAATTAACCCCACTTCAACCCAAAGGGCAAGCTTTAGTTAAAAATGTCCAAACACAATTTAGTAAAAATAGGGATGCCCATGAAACCGGCCCCCATGTAGCCACCATAACCGTCGATTTGCTGACAGCCGAAGAACGTCATGGACGACTTGATGACATTATCCAGCGATGGCAGGAAGAGGTAGGTGATTTGCCCGATGTACTCAGTATTAATTTTAAAGAACCGACTATCGGCCCAGCCGGCTTACCGATTGAAATACGTTTACAAGGGACTGATTTTACTCAATTAAAAGTCGCTTCGATAGCATTACAAAATTGGCTAAACCGTTATCCAGGCGTGTTCAATCTCTCCGATGATTTACGCCCCGGAAAACCCGAAATCCGTCTCAGTTTACGAGAAGGCGCATTAGCTTTAGGCCTAGATGCCACCACCATAGCCAGTCAATTGCGTTCAGCTTACTACGGTTATACGGCGAGTGAAATTCAAGTCGGGCCGGAATCTTATGAAATCGATGTGCGTTTAGATCGTTTAGATCGAGACAGCCTAGCCGATTTAGACTATTTCACCTTAACCACCCAAAATGGGCAACAAGTGCCCCTCAGCGCCGTAGCCACGATTGAAATGGAACGCGGTTACGCTCGCATCCAACGTATTAATAACCAACGCACCGTCACGATTCAAGGTGATGTGGATACTCGTGTTTTGAATGTGAATGAACTGATTAGCCAAACTCAACAACGTTTTCTGCCCGACTTTCAGCAACGCTACCCGAATATCAGCATCTCTTTTGAAGGTGCCAGTAAAGAAGGGGCAAAAACGGGGATGTCAGTACGCAACGGTTTTCTATTCGGTTTAATCGGCGTGTTTATCCTGTTAAGTTTCCAATTCCGTAGTTACATCGAACCCTTAGCCGTCATCACCGCCATACCCTTATCCTTCATTGGCGTTATTTGGGGCCATTGGTTAATGGGCCTCGATATCACCATGCCAAGCGTCGTCGGTTTCGTTTCACTCGCCGGGATTGTCGTCAATGACTCCATTATATTGATAACGTTTTTAAAAATGCGCGTCAAGGAAGGCCTTTCAATTCACGAGGCGGCCAGCACGGCCAGCCGAGAACGTTTTCGCGCCGTGTTACTCACCTCAATGACAACCATAGCCGGTTTAATACCCCTACTATCAGAAACCAGTCTACAAGCGCAAATCCTAGTACCCTTAGTCACCAGTTTAGTATTTGGATTGTTGGCCTCCACGTTATTAGTATTGCTTGTCGTGCCCGCCTTATATACGATATTGGAAGATTTTGGGTTTACCGAGAAAGTTTAAATACCCAAGACGCACGGCCGTTTTATACCGGTTTAAAAACCATTAAAAAAAAGACGATGACTAACGAGATAAACGCTGGCCAGCCGAGCCAAAACCAAATTCGCATGTATCGATAATAAAGCGGTGGTAGTGGCGTTTCATCGGCTATTGCTTGTTGGGCTAGATCGCGCAAACGATATTGGATCCAAACCACGGGTAGCCAGCAAGCGCCGGCTATAATATATAAAATGATGCTGATCATAAGCCATTTTTGCGTGAGCGGCCATCCCATCAGTAAAGCTATCCATATTCCGGTGATAGGTTGGACAATACCGCTTGTTGTGGTAAATAGCCAATCTGCGGCGACGACATGTTTAGCTGTCAATGCAATGGTATGAACATCAGCACTGAGATGAGCGCGAAAAAGATAGTAGGCGCTGCCTATTCCGGTACCAAATAAGAGGGTGGCGCTCATGATGTGGATGGTTTTCAGTATGAAATATTCTGGCATAGTAGGTTCCTGGTGGATGATTAAAAGCCACGGAATGACACGGAAAGCACGGAATTTTCCGTGTTTTTCCGTGTTTTCCGTGGCAAAATAGACCCGAATGGCTAGAACACTGTTGAGGATTTTAAACGACTGGTTAAATCTAATACGCGCGAGACTTCGTCTAAACTGGTGATGCCTTCAAGTACGCGACGTATGCCATCTTGTGCTAGGGTGCGAAAGCCCATTTTTTTGGACTGTTGTCTTATATCATAAGTGGTTGTGTGGCGGGCGATAATATCTTGTAAGGATTCGTCAATACGGAATACTTCCATTAAGGCCATGCGGCCTTTGTAACCCCGTTGTCCACATTGTTCGCATTTGGCGGGGCGATAAAGTTTGAGGGCTTCTGTTGAGGCTAAGTTCAATAGCATTTTATGCATGTCATTGGGTAAATAAGCTTGCTTGCAAGATTTGCAGAGTTTACGCACTAAACGTTGTCCAACTATGCCGATAATATTTTCAGCGAGGATGTCGGGTAAGATGCCAATATCTAATAGGCGCGGGATGGCACCAATGGCTGAATTGGTATGTAACGTCGAGTACACTTGATGGCCTGTCATGGCGGCGCGAAAGGCCATTTCGGCTGTTTCATAATCGCGAATTTCGCCTACGAGAATGATATCGGGGTCTTGGCGCATCATGGAACGAATACCATTGGCAAAGTCTAGTTTGACGGCTTCATTGATGGCCGTTTGTCGGACTTGTCCTAATACATATTCCACGGGATCCTCTAACGTCATAATATTGACTTCTTCCGTGTTGAGACGTTTTAGCAGAGAATATAAGGTTGTGGTTTTTCCGCTACCTGTGGGGCCGGTCAGTAAAATCACGCCTTCAGGGCGGGCTATCATGAGTTTTAATAGCGTCAAATTGTCTTCCAATAACCCGAGTTGTTCTATCGTCATGATGCCTCTTTGACGATCAAGAATACGCAAGACAATATTTTCGCCGTAAATGGTGGGTTGCACTGAAACACGAAAGTCGATAGGCCGTCCGGCTAGGCTTAAGGAAATGCGCCCATCTTGCGAAATGCGGGTTTCGGCAATATTCAGTTCGGCCATGACTTTTAGACGGACTGAGATGGCTGACCAATAATTTTTATGTAGACTGCGGATTTGTTGTAGTACGCCGTCAATACGGTAACGGATCCGCAAAAAGCCTTTTTCAGGTTCAAAATGAATATCCGACGCGCCACGTTTCACGGCATCTGATAGCAAGGCATCAACTAAGCGTATCAAGGGTTGGCTATATTCTTCACCACTGACGGCGAAACTGTGATAATCAATTTTACCGGTTTCAATTTCGTTTAAAATCCCATCTATAGACAGATTAAAGCCATACCAGTTGTCAATGGCATTAACAATTTCTGTTTCTCCTGCCATAACGGGTTCAACTTTGATGGTACCACCGATGGCGGCAACCACTTGATCTATAGCCCGTATATTAAAGACATCGGTCATCGCGACAGATAAGGTATTTGTGCTTTTATCAAAGCTGATAGGTAATAAGGTATAGCGAACGGCTAAATTTTTAGGCACTAAGTTAATGGCTTCATGATCGACGACTAAATTAGATAAATCGACACGAGAGAGTCCTAACGATTGACTCATTAAATCGCGAACCATGGCTTCGGATACAAAGCCTAAATTAATCAAGATTTTTTCTAAGGGTTCGGGATGTTTATTTTGTTCGGTTAGGGCAATTTTGAGTTGATCTTCAGTGATGATACGCTGTGCTATCAGCATTTCAGCAAAACGACGGTGTGGCATACTCATTTTTTGATTGTTGCTCGTTATTATTTTTTTTAACGCAAGAGACGCAAGAGACGCAAGAGACGCAAAAGTTTCTCTTTCTCTTAACAAACGAGCATTTTTAGCGTCTTTAGCGTCTTTAGCGTCTTTAGCGTTTATTTCTTTTTCTATCGCGAAAGCGAAATTTACATTAGATCATTAAATAATGCACTGGGTTGGGTATGTTGCTTTAGAGTTTGCATACGTTGACGCACAGTTTGAGGATTGAAATGAATAGCTTGGTTTTGAATCAGTTCTAATGCGCGTTGGTAGTAAGCGAGGGCGGAACCGGGTTGATTGATCTGATCTAAACTGACTGCGAGGTTATAAGCATAATCGGCTTGCTCTTTGTCATAACGATAAGCGTTAAAATAGGCCGATTGGGCTTGCGCCCAACGCCCTTGGGCGGCATAAAAGTGACCCAAACTAAAATGGATATAGGCCGATTGGGGGGCTTGTTCTAATAATATTTTAAGTTGACTTTCGCTTGAGGAAGCTTGGTTATCTAGGCTATTGATTAAACCGACTTGTGCGTACCTGTCTTGAGGATAGAGTTGCAAGACGCGCCGATAATATTGTTGTGCTTGAGGTAGGTTGCCGCTACGCAAAGCTAAGGCGGCTAATCCAAATAAGGCATCACGGTTATTTTGATCTTGTCGTAAAGCGTTTAAATAGGAGCGAAGTGCTGTGCTATCATCTCCTTGTTGAAATGCGTTATAACCGGTTGATAATGCTTGATTAATGGATTGAATCACTTTATTTTTACGCAAGGTATGAATACCTGGCGTTTTGAGTTTTGATTCTTGATGCTGAGGCTGAAGCTGTTTTTTAGCCTTTAAATCCGTGATTGTCGATTGTTGAGGTGATTGAGCTAAGGTTTGTTGGCGCTTGGGTTGCGTAATAGGCTGTTTGAGCGACTGCTTTGTTGGCGCTATGATCTGTTTTTGAGCAGTGGTAGGCTGATTAGAAGCTTTGGGTTGAGTCACCTTAGATTGAGATTGAGTTAATGACTCTGTGGCCGTGTTTTCAGATTGCCCGATTTTGATTGGATGGGTTACCGTCGCTTGTCTAGCCGACTGTTTCTCAGTCGTTTCAGTTGTTACAGCATCTTGATTCGGTTCATCAACCGGTTTCGGAGTCGCTTCAAAAGCGGCCGGGGGGGATGAATTCGGTAGCTGTTGATTTTGGGCAGATGAAGGTTGCTCTGTCTCAAGGGGTTTTTGAACTGGGGGAGAGATAGAGGCGCTTGTCAGCAGAGGCCTTTGTGTTTTAAATGAGAAAGGTTCGGCCAATGAGGATTGACTGTAATAATACGCAGTGCCCATGCTAACGAGTAATACCGTTAATACTCCGCTTAATAAGACAATGCGTTTGGAAGCCGTTTGTGGTGCCGCACTTGCGGCCAAAACGCGCCGTGCGGCTTCTGGATGTGGCACGTTTTGCGTTTCATCCAAGAAAAAGCCTTGATCTGTTTGCGTCTCTTCGCGCTTATTGTCTTCTAATTTAAACGCAAAGTGTGGTTGCGTCTCTTCCTTTTGGGCCGCCCTTGTCGATATTTGCAACTGTGGTATATTAGCCTGTGCTGTGGAAGAAAAGATTTCATCCAAGAAAAGGGTTTGATCTGTTTGAGTCGCTTCGGTATTCTTCGCTTCTAATTTAAGTTCAAACTCTGGTTGGGTTTGCGTTACCGTTTCTGGTGTCACTGTTTCCAACAGAGAGCTATCGGGCTTTACAGTGGCGCTTTGGTTGAGATTGTCAGGGAGGGTAGATTCAATATCAATGTCTTTGAAATCAACAAGCTGTTGCTCGTTATGAAAATCGCTTAAATCGCTCCATTCCTGACGGAGTTGCTCGGCTGTTGTGCTATCGACTTTATTGCTATCGTCTTGAATCTCCTTTTGAAAATCGCTCCATTCCTGATGGAGAGGTTCGGTCGTTGTGCTATCGATTTTATCGCTATTCTCTTGAATCTTATCTTGAAATTGAGGCAACAATTCATCATCCCAATTGTGCGATGTCGAATCGGTATTCGTTTCATTATTTTCTAATGGGGGTTGCCAGTCGATAAGCGAAAAATCAGAGGATTGATCACTATCGGGCAAGGTGGTTTGTTGTTGACTCTCTATCTCTTTGAAATCTATCAGTGATTCGTCATTCGGCTCTTTGAGAGAAGAGTCTTCAAGATGCGGCAAAGTCTTTTTGGGTATATCATTATCTGTGATTTCAGCCAAAAACAATTCTTCATCATAGTCATTTGTAGAGGATGATGAATCGACTGTTTGATTACAATAAGGCTGTTTCGTTTCAACCATTTTATCGACTTTGTTTAAAGCATCCATTAACAAGCTCATGTGCGACTCCTTCGTTTTGGTTTTGGATTTTGAAGCCTTTTTCACGAGCGTTTTGTTCGCCCCTGGTTTATGAAGTATAAATGTTAATATCAGTAACTGATGTTACGCATCCTTATTCTTATTAAGGTTATCTAAGCGCACGAAACCTGACGCATTGAGGTATATATAGCGTTTCCCGATTGGGTTCAATACAAACTTTTTTTGATATTTATTTTGGAACCCCAGGTTCCACCTGGGGCTATGATCTCGCACAGCGAATTACTGCGTCTCACATTCAACCCCTTCGGGCTTGCGCGTTTTAAGTTTTTTTTGTACTTCATGCAATCGGGAAACGCTATATTCAAAAATAGTGTCACTTTTTTAACGAATTGATGTGAACCACTTGAATCCCGCGTCAATTGCCGTTTGTATTCTTTCATAAGCAGAAGCTGAGTGCGTAACATCAGTTATCACGTAAAATGATAACCACTCATTTCACGCCCTGGCCTTTCGCATGATTTATCTTTATAAACCAATACTTTGGGTCAAACGGGTCGCACCGCCGCTCTTCAGCCGCGCGGCTTGTAGCAAAGGCTGCAAGGCTTTGTTAGAATTAATTTTACTCTGACACCAATTATTGTTTATTCCTTTTTAATCTCTACTTTGCTCGCTTCATCAAATATCCAATTTAATGTATCAAACACTCTTTGCAAGTTATTAGGTTCATCTGGGTAGTCAGTAGCATGTAGTTTTCTTTTATCCTTTGTAAATAGGGTGTCTTTTTTCTCAAACTTACCAAATTGCCATTGTTCACCGGAAGTGACAACGGCATAACAGACGGTCGCGCCTTGTATTGATGCGGCATACATTTCGGCTAAAGCCTGTGCCCAACCTTCATCCCAATTTTCTTTTTTAGCTTCAATCACACACAAAGGCGGCACATCCATTATATCAACAATTTTTGTTGGGCGGGCAATTAGAAAATCAGGTCTGCCAGAGAGATTTTCTTCAGGTTTTACATTGTAGGTTATGTGTGACCAAACGCGAAATTCCTCATAAGCCTCATCAAATATATTCAAAATAGGTTTGATAATGTCTTCACAAATAGCTTCTTCTGAAACAAAGCTCACTCGATCACCCAATTTATTTGTGATTTTTTTCAATTCTGACGAAGGTATAGTAAATGGTAAACCTTTAAAAAAAAAGCCATCTTCAATGACGAGATTGAATTTTTGAGCCACCTCTGAATCCGTTTTAAAATTTCCAAATCCCATTATTTTCCATCCCCTTTAGTTTTTAGATTTCCAACTCTATTTGAATTTTATCAATTCCTCTTACTGATTTTTCCTATAATCAATAAAATGTTTGGGCGATTTATGAGTCAACCGATAGAAGGCCTTACCGATTATTACGGTGAAGAACTCGCAAAGCGAGCGGCCCAATATCATGGGGCCACTGTTGCCACTGAGATAGCGCCCGTGGTATCTGAACGGTGTGGCGGCAATCCTTTTTATATTACGGCGGTGGTACGACAAGCGGCTAGACAAATTAATGCTTAGCGTTTGACAAACTCGTAGAGACGCGATGCCTCGCGTCTGTTTCGTGTCTCTACAAATTGTTAATATTGACGAACGACTAGAGACGCGAGCATCGCGTCTCTACAAAAATTTCACAGTTCTCGAATGGCCTTTTGAAAGGCTATCACGGCATCATATTGATCAGGAGAGTCGATATAACGTTGCAACAGTTCTAAATCTAAATCTGGAAAAAAGTGACTACGAGTAATGGGTTGATATTCTCCATCTGTGAGATGAAAAATCTGTAATTGTTTGTTTTTCCAAAACCAGACTTCTGGAATGTTTAACGGCTTATACACCTCCAGTTTGTTGAGCGTGCCACTGGTGATCACGACTTCGATCACAATATCAGGTACGGCTTTGTTAGTGCCAATACAGTAGGATTCATCGGGTTCACCGGAAGAATAGCCCTCTTTTGTGAGAGTAAAGCCGCCCCGTCTGTAGAAGCGAATGCATTTTTCCCGCAGATAAGTACCTAGTAATTCACCAACATTACTTTTAACATATTCATGCTCATTGCTAATAGGGGCCATAATTTCCAGTAATCCTCCTGTATAACTCAGTTTAACCGACGGAATGTCATCAAAATCGGATTGGATTTTGTTAAACCGTTCCCAAGAAATCCCCGATAATCCGACAACACTTTCAATTGGCAAGGGATTTGGTTTTAAGGTTTGTAAACTCATACGATGCCTCACTTTGAGAATGGGGAATGATTAATTGAACTATAGTATAAACGGAATATTTGAAAGTTTGAAATAATAAAACACTGATAGTACGGATTAAACGGATTAACGTAACTCCAAAAAATTAAAATACCCACACCTTTAATCAATCTTCTTTCATTCTCTGCGGCTCTGCGGCTCTGCGTGAGCAGACAGTTTGTGACATAAGATTCATAAGCATAGAGTAGTGTGGTTGTTTTGGGTATTTTATTTTTTTGGAATTGCCTTAATATTTAAAATTTGATCATCAATCAATATCCATAACAAATCAAAATAAGGGAGCAACCCAATGAGTGAAGTCAAACATTGCCGTCTATTAATACTCGGTTCCGGCCCCGCCGGCTACACCGCGGCCGTCTATGCCGCCCGTGCCAATCTCAATCCTGTTCTGATCACTGGTATAGAACAAGGCGGCCAATTAACCACCACCACAGATGTTGAAAACTGGCCAGGCGATTACGAAGGCGTACAAGGCCCCGATTTAATGGAACGGATGCGTCAACATGCCGAACGTTTTAACACCGAAATCATTATTGATCATATCAACACCGTAGACTTAAAACAGCGCCCCTTCAGTCTCACAGGCGATTCCGGCCAATACACCTGCGATGCCTTGATAATCGCCACAGGCGCATCAGCTCAATATCTCGGCCTACCTTCCGAAGAAGCCTTTAAAGGCAAAGGCGTATCAGCCTGTGCCGTTTGCGATGGCATGTTCAATCGTGGACAAAAAGTAGCCGTCATCGGCGGCGGCAACACCGCCGTAGAAGAAGCTCTCTATTTAGCCAACATCGCCTCACACGTCACCCTAGTGCATCGACGCGATGCGCTACGTTCAGAGAAAATATTAGCTAACCGCCTGTTTGAAAAAGAAAAAGAAGGCAAAGTCACCATAGCCTGGAACCACGTACTTGACGAAGTACTCGGTGACAACAGCGGCGTCACCGGAATGCGTATCAAAAACGTCAAAGATGGCAGCACCCAAGACATCGACTTATACGGCCTCTTCATTGCCATCGGCCACAAACCGAATACCAACTTATTTGTCGATCAATTAGAGATGAAAAATGGCTACATTGTTGTCAAAACCGGTAGCCAAGGTGGCAGCCAAGCGACCAGCATACCAGGCATCTTTGCCGCCGGCGATGTCTGCGATCATGTTTACCGTCAAGCCGTCACCTCAGCCGGCACTGGCTGCATGGCAGCCTTAGACGCCGAAAAATACCTAGACGGCCTTCATTAATAATGTAGAGACGCAC
>JAYQWI020001106.1:0-5401 GCA_035871815.2 Candidatus Parabeggiatoa communis | reverse complement strand
AACGCCGAAAATACGGCGCGTGATTTTGCCCCGTGATCGGGCATTATGTTTTGGTATAGTACAATGAGATGGATTGGGATGCAAATGAGGGCAAGCAAAAGAAAGGGGCAACTCTAATAAAGAACGCAATACTTTTTGCTTGGGGGGCAATATTAGCAGACAAACTTGGGGTTTTGTTAGAAATGCGATTTTTTTTGCAAAATGCAATTTTCTTTGAAAAATGTTAAATCACAATAAATATCTATTTATGCCCTAAATTTTGCGTCGCGACGATTTTCGTTCCTGTTATTTTGCCTCGGCACCCAATACGACATTAGCGATATAATGATACACCAACACTGATAACTGATAACTTTCGCACCCTGAAAAGGGGAATGCGCCTGATGCAAATGTGGTTTTTGGGAATGAGGGGTTGGAACAGGATTAAACGGATTAAAAGATTGACAGGATTATTTATTCCCATTGATGGATGTGGTTTCATCCTGTTTATGCTAAAATCCGTACAATCTTGTTCAACTAGGAGAAATAGATTTATGAAACTCGCATAATTGATTCACGATATGTCTCAACTTGACATCGAGTTAAGTCACTTTGAACATAAATTTGGCGTTAAATCACCAGAATTTTACCAAGCCATTACCACTAGTGAATTAGAAGATTTCGATGCACTGGATGATTACCGTCTGGAATTTATTGAATGCTTGTCTTTGTATAAAATGTGGCTATGAAAAATATCAACAATTAGTGCATCAGCACAAATAGGCAAAAGGCTAAAACGCTTCTTTCTCAAATCAACTTCATGCCCTAAGTTATTTGACTTTGACACCACCCGCGCTGAGAGTTGTGAAAGTTATAAAGCTTTGCGATTACCACCGTACTGGATATGATTCTCCTTAACTTCGATGCCTATCAGTATAACAGTGACTATTATGTTTCATCTCGCTACCCATGAAAATTGAACAATCTGCCAGTCATCATCAAACCCAGTATTCTGAACAACAACGTAAATTATTGGGTATTCATTATACGCCAGATAGTGTGATTGATTATATTGTTCGTCACACGATCTTGTCTTATTTGGAAAAAAATAATTTTGTGGCGTTGCAAAAAATCAAAATTCTTGATCCCGCTTGTGGTTCAGGGCTATTTCTGCTCAAAGCATTTGATTTACTTTGCTCATTGTGGCAACAGCAGTTTGGCAAATTAAACGCTAACGATATCCGCTATATTTTAGAAAATAATTTATATGGCGTTGATATTGAAGCTAACGCGATACAAGAAGCAAAACAACAACTAGAAAATAAAGCCAATTTATTCGGTGTTAAAGAAGTGAAACTCTCTATTCAACAAGGTGATGCTTTACTTAACGAATTTGTTCATCATCAAATTAATTTGCTATCTGATAACCAAAAGACATTCAATTGGCAAGAAAAGTTTACCAGCGTTTTTGCCCTCGGCGGATTTGATTGCATTATCGGTAATCCACCTTATATTCGGATTCAACATGTACAGCCTGAAGAACGCCGAACTCAGTACGTTGAACAATACCAAACGGCGCGTGGACGGTTTGATTTAGCGGGACTCTTCATTGAATTAGGGCATTATTTGCTAAAGCCAGAAGGCAAATTAGGCTATATTACCTCTAATAAACTCTTAACGACTAAAGGTGCAAAAGCATTAAGAGCTTACATTTTAGAGCATTATAATCTCATTGAAATTCTTGATCTGGCTGATACTAAATTATTTGCAGCTGCGATTTTGCCTATGATATTAATCATGGAAAAACCAGTCAATGCTTCAAACTCATTTCTTTACAGTTCCATTCAAGAAATAAGAACACAACCCAATACTTATGTTAAAGTGGATGATTTATTTGATTTGTTGAATCAACAATCCCGTTGCGAATATATAAAATGGCAACAACGCTATTTTCAGATTGAACAATTTGAATTAGCGAAGCCAACCCTGAATCAATCAGTCTGGACATTTCACGCACCTAAAGAACATCAACTCATTGAAAAACTGAAAAAGAATGCACTTTGCACCTTAGCCGATATTAGTCAAAAAATCAGTGTTGGACTTAAAACGACGGCTGATAATGTTTTCATTAAGCCCATGACGCTCGATTTTATTAATCACCACTATTTAGAAACAGCAGTGGTTTTTCCGCTTTTGGAAAGCCATAATGTTTTTAAATGGCATTGTGACTGGCAGGAAAAACGCGATCTCTATGTTTTATATCCTTATCAATATCAAAATAATAAGCTATTGCCGATTGATTTGAATTTATACCCAAATACTAAACAATATTTACTTTCTCATCAAAAACAACTTGAAGCGCGTACTTATATCAAAAAAAGTGGGCGACAATGGTATGAGATTTGGGTACATCAATCACCAACCGATTTTAAACCCCTTAAAATCATTACACCGGACATTTCAACCCACAATCGTTTTGCTTTAGATGATAAGGGATTATTTGTTAATGGCACTTGTTTTTATATTTTGCTTAAAGAAGAGTCGTTTGAACATTACTTGCTGGTGTTATCTTTATTAAATTCTCGCGTGTTGGAATTTTTTCATAAAGTCACCAGTGGTAATACACTTTATTCTAAACGGTTTCGCTATTGGACTTCTTATCTAAAATATTATCCAATACCGGACTTTCGAGATGCTAAATCGCTGACTTTGGTAAATCAATTGATAGCCAATACACGCCTGCTTTTGCAAACTTTTGATCAAAAAGAACAAGAAATACTTGAACAAAATAATGATCAACTCATTTATCGGTGGTTTGGTTTAGTCGATGATGAGATTAAGGAAATTGAAAAAATTCTACGGTTACACAAAGCATAAGGTATCACAATATGCAGAAACAAAATATTTTACAATCGGCTTCAAGGAAAAAGAAATTGATTTACCAAAAGGATTTAGAAGATGGCAACGTATTGGCAAGTCAACCAGCCTTAGATACCTCTCTCTTCTACACGATAGAAGAAATAGCGGTTTTGATAGAAGAACTGATGGAAATGGACGCTCCACGAGATGGCGAAGGTAGACTTTTAGAAGTGAGACCAAAAGGACATTGGTTTGAATTTGAAGTTGCTAAACGTTTGGGATATAACTACCCACCTTCATCCGGTTTATTCCCTGATATTCGTCATCAAGTTTTAGAAATCAAACATCACACGGGAAAAAGTATTACTGTTGATTTTGGTCGTTATCATCCTGGTTCAAAGGAAATTATTAATGAAACGTGGAATCAAAAATTACAGTTTCAAGTCAATCAAGTGCGTTATCTTATTGCCCTAGCACCACCACCAACCTATAAAGTAGCCACGCTTATTCTTCTGACTGGTGTTCAAATAATGGATGTTTTTGGGGTTTCCCCGAAAGCAACTATCAAGTATCAAATGGGTATATCAAAAAAATGGTGTGAAGAGCATCAAGGGAAAATGTTGGTAGGAGAGTCTATTTGGTTATAGCGAGAGGATAGGGTAGAAGCTCACCTGCACCACTTTTCCATACTTTCTAATGCCATTGCTGTCACCCCTAAAAATGAATTTGGTTCCCAAACGAGGTGAAGGAAGGAATGAAGAGACGCTCTGCGTTATGCAACGCTCCGCGTTGCAAAGGGCATTTTTAACCTCCGGTTGGGAACGAGATAAGTCATTTTCTCAAAGTAATCGTCAAGGTTGATAAATTTGCTTCCTTTGAGATTTTTCAGAAACTTGGAAGCCAGTTCCCAGAAGTCAATTTCTACTTTCCAATTTTCAAACCCAATTTATTTTATTTGAGGCCCATTTTCGTTCAAAATTTATTTTGCAGCACGATTTTCAAACCCAATTTATTTTCGATACATTTTAGTTTCAAATTTATTTTGCAGCCCGATTTTCAAACCAAATGGGCGAATTCCCAACAAAAAGGGTCATTATCAATCTTGGCGATCCGCAAAATAACATGCATTCCAAGAGGCCGCAAAATAAATTTGGTTTGAAAAGGGCCGCAAAATAAATTTTGCACTCCAAGAGGGCCGCAAAATAACAGGCATTCCAAGCGGCAGCAAAATAACAGGCATTCCAAGCGGGCCTTCAAGTATTTAAAAGGGAAGTGTGATGAAAACCTGCCAAAAAATTTATCTGCTGAATTACCAGCACTAAAATTGGTACAATGGCCCAAAGATGAAATGCATAACCGCTACATTCTCACCGATATTGGTGGTGTTCTGTTTGGCACTGGACTGGATGATGATAACGATGGCGAAAGCACATCAACAGATGATGTCACTCTCTTAGATGAATCGGCTTATAAACAACACTGGAAAAAATATGGGCAACGAACAAATCTAAAAACGTGATAGAACGCTGATTCAAACACTGATTGTGCTAATTATCATTCTTTTTAGAATAATTCATCAGTGTAAATCAGGCCAGAAATCAGCGTGATCAGTGTTTTGGGCATGTTGTTTAACACGACATTTTAAAAACAGATATCATCAAAAGTGCTTTCATAAAGTGTTGTTGTTAAGAAAATGTCTTCGCCGGGCAATTTATCACAAATCGCTAGAAAAAGAGGTTCTCCATCATCACCAAAGCTTAAATCTTGAAAAGATAAGATAAGCGTATTTCCATCCGCACTTGGAATGCAACGTTGTATTGTCTGCCTCAAAACCCGTTCTTTTTTCATGGGTAGTAGCACATGATAGCCTTCAATATCTATCAGTTCAGGATTTTGAAAATCAAGAAAAAACGCCCAAGGAGAACTGCCTTGGGGTGTGCCAACAATCTTATTCCAGCTATGAGATTTTATTTTTTCTCTCGCTTCTGGAGAAAGTTCGGATAATTTCATGTGATGCTGTCTCCATCATTTTGTCCTAACCGTTTAGCCATGTTGTCAGGTGGACTGTTTGCTCACCCTATGTTTAACTGCGAACGCTCCTTTTGAAGTTTTATTACGCTGTTTGCGTAATGATACAGCAACACTCATCACTTTTCCGTTTTAGTTTTTCACTTATTCACTAGGATTAATTATGCAAGCGATCAAATGAGAAACTGACATTGCTGGTCATATCTATCTGCCAACACAGTATAAAAGCTTTTACGGGAGTCATACCCGCCTTATCATGCGGGTTGCCAATAAGAGCCGCTCTCAATCGACAACCAAAGTTGATCGTCTACTGGCACGAAGCGGCACATTACGTGATGAGATAGCTTTTGATGAAGCGATTGAACAATTCAACCGAGCTTGGAAAACATGGAAACCCTCTATTTAAAAGTTTAGATTTAACTCGTTTAACAGTTTATGAACATAAACACGAAACGCTTGACTAAGATGTAATGAACTCTCATTAAAAAGTGAATCAATCGCACTTTTAAACTCCGTTTTGTCAATTAATTGTTGG
>JAYQWI020001105.1:0-3548 GCA_035871815.2 Candidatus Parabeggiatoa communis | reverse complement strand
ATACGACTAATTCCACCACCGCCGCAAGCACAACATTCTTGACTTGGCGATCTTGCTCCGATCATTGTCATTTTTTTATACGCTCCTGTAACGCAAAGGCTTGATATTCCCTTGTAAGAAACGTTTCAAGCCTTTTTTGTTAGTTACGAGACACTACCCCAACCTTAAATGCGTTTGTTTGCCGTTTTGGGCAACCGCCGGCTCAATAAGTCCTTCTTTGAGCCACCTTTTAGTCCACTCTTTCATTTTGATAATGGGTAATTTAACCCCGTTATTCTTAGCCCACTCTTTTAATGAGTATTGAGTAGGCGTTAATTTACCCGTTTTTAAAAGCGCAGTAGCCTTTTCAAAATCTGGATCATTTAAAACAACAAGCGGCGGTAACGCAAAAGCTTGATAGTCCCTTGCAAGGGATGTTTCAAGCCCTTTTTGTTAGTTACGAGACACTACCCCAACCATCGCCAAAACTTAAATGCTCATTTTTTAAGCTATAAGTTTGTTTGCCGTTTTGGGCAACCGCCGGCTCAATAAGTCCTTCTTTGAGCCACCTTTTAGTCCACTCTTTCATTTTGATAATGGATAATTTAACCCCGTTATTCTTAGCCCATTCTTTCAGTGAGTATTGGGTTGGTTTTAACTGCCCCACTTTTAACAGCTCAGTGGCCTTTTCAAAATCTGGATCACTTTCATTTAAAACAACAAGCGGTTGTTCAATTGCAGGTGTCAACTCTGTGTTCTCTGACTCAGATTCATCTCCACTTGATCTTAAATTATAGGACTCTGGAAAAGTCAAAGAAAAGTTTTTCGGTGACCATCCTTGCTGGTATTCAGACTTCTCTACCGGTTTCTCGTGTGGTTTTGGCTTACGATTTTTACGACCCGTAAACCAATTCCAGATACGGACATACCAAGGTATGGTTTTGGGTTCATCGTAAACATAATGGCTGCCGTCAAGATCTGCGGGTCCATAGTCCTCATAAATCTTCTTAGAAACATGAGTTAAATGAAATGTACTAACAAGTACAAAGACCGCCAAGGAAGCGATCAATGTTACTATGGATGGCCCAGTTACATTATTTATAAAGCCCTGCAAAGAAATTACCACTAATTCAAAACCAGAATCATATTCGATTCCGCCACTAAGTTTTGTTATAAGTTCTTGCTTGTTGTTTAACGCAACGAGAATCGCATTCTTTAAACGTTTAATTTTTTCAAACTCAGTTATGATCAAACGTTGATTTTGTAATTGACCTCGCAATGCTTTAATTGCGGGAGAGTCATCTATCTTTGGCTCTTGAGCTTTTAGAGCTGTCCAACGAGGACAAGTTACTCTAGCTGCCGTTCTTAGAAAGCCTCCCCCGTAAGGGCTTCTCTTGGGGGAACAATCCTTACCCATAACAGATTGATTAGTCATGCTACTGGCGTGACTATTTTTATCATTCCAAAAATTTTCGGCTTGACTTTGCCAAGCTTTTATTTTCTCTTCTAAATCGCTTTCTAACCTCTTTCTTTCAGAATCAATCTCTGATTCTAAGCGGCCCTTCTCGCTTTGAGCAACTTGATGTTGCCCTTCGGTGAACTGAAGGGCCGCTTGAGCGGTTTGTAGATTGTCTTGTGATATTTCAATCTGCTGCTTAGCTGCCATAACAGAAGGATTATTATTAATAACCTCCTGTTCACTATGAACAAAAAAACTAGCCAGCGCAACAAATAAAGAGAAAAACAAAACTACTATGCGAGCTATTATTGTGAATTTAGCAAGCCTTTCTTTTCTGTAAAAGAGGGGCCTTCTTCTTAAGTCCTCGGCAATCTCAAACAAGATATTTGTTTCAGAAGATAAAACAAAAACAAACGCCACTATAAAAACAGTGTAAAAAAACCCCAACGGCCACGCCATTGCTCCATAAATCACTACCTCAACAGTCGTGATAAAAATTGATATATCCGACGTTTTTTGGGACAAGCGATCATAATAACTCATGTTGGTACCTCCTTTCTTGTCCAGAGGCCTTGATTAACCATGTGTCTCAAAAAGACATCAGCATTATCACTATTGTTAATTTCAACATGAAAATGAAACCCGGTACAGCCATTACAGTTGTCCAACGCTTTTATTTTAAAACCATCAAATCCATTGACAAATCCCTTTATTTTCCCAAGCGCTGAATTAATATCAGTGCCGAAGGCTACTGTGAAGTCAAAAGCTAGGCCAATACAGTGCCTATTCTTCTTTACTTTCTTGCAAAATTTTTTCTGATGATGTAAATCATTAAGACCAGAGAGATATAGAAAGCCCGCTAGATTACTTTGTACCCACGCAGCGAGCGCATGAAGTGCATCATGAGTATCACCACCTGCTATCGCCTCTTTACTTTTCAAATGAATACAACTAAATTCTTTGCATTCAGGTCGCATTGACCAGTCGTCTCTTAGAGTTTTGAAACCGGCCATTTTCCCAATCACCCTACTCACATAGATTCGGGTTTCGTTATAAGGTGGGATGCCACCATACTTTTTCACGGCATTTTCCCCGGCATTGTAACCGGCGGCTATTAACCGATAGTCACCACCAAATCGCTCAGAAAGCCATTTCAAATACCGAATCCCGCCCTGTACCGATTGGACAGGATCAAACCTGTCCGTGACGCCAAAACGTTTGGCAGTCGCCGGAATCAACTGAAACAATCCACCTGCATTAGCACTACTCAATGCCTTCGGATTCCATCCTGATTCAGCACTCGCGACGGCTATTAGAAAGTCTTGATCAATATGCTGGGCATTTTCTTGCCGCTGGATGGCAAGTATTAGGTTCACAAAGTCTTTTCTTGTAGGACTTTGCGGTAATTCAGGCAATTCAAGGGGTGATGGGGGTGATATTACAAAAGGGGTTCTCTGACTACCTGGTTGCTCAACGATTAGCATCGTTGAAACAACAGGCAAGTGACCATTGTTCACAAGTAGTGATAACCCGGCACAAATTCCTAACACCACTTGCGCCGGTGAACCCCTTTCAAAATAAAATGCTCCCATTCCAAATATTATAGTCAAGATAAGGAATGTGGTTTGCGTCATTTTATTTTCGACCCCCATCATGCGTCCACGCTAAATCCGCCGTAACTGCTGCCGCCCATGAAAGCGGCTCTTCTTTTAAGACGCTCCAATGTTCTTCGAGCCATGGGGGCAAACAAGATAGTTCGTCTGACTTATAGCCGATATTGCTGTTTTGCAACAGCAAATTGATGAGGTGTGCTTTTTGTTTTGGGTTCAGATTATCCGTTAGGGATAGTGGTATACTTCGATTAGTCATATTACCTAATTCCTTATTATGCTAGGTGGTATAGTTAGGTGATTTCAGCATGTCATTGCTTTGTCACCGCAAAAAAAACCTTAATTTTTAATTTTTACTATCTAATTTTTCGTGTAACTTTTTTAGTTCCAATATAATTGGCTCTAACGATATTGGTATTCTGATTATTTTGCTAGGCTCTTTTTTAGGTCGCCCTCTTTTGTCTTTCTTGTCTTTCTTAATCTCTAATTCATTATGATTA
>JAYQWI020001104.1:0-1720 GCA_035871815.2 Candidatus Parabeggiatoa communis | reverse complement strand
TGGATACGAATATTGTCATTGATGTCTTAAATAATAAAAAACTGATCGTTGAATCGCTGCAAGATTACCGAAAAATCTATTTACCCATCACGGTTTGCGGGGAATTATTATTTGGTGCGAAAAATTCGGCAAGACGCGAAGCTAATGAACAACAATTTCGTCAATTTATTCAAGCTTGTGTCGTACTGAATATCAACGAACTGGTGGCAGAAGAATACGCAAAAATCCGCAAAGCCTTAAAAGATAAAGGTAGCCCTCTGCCAGAAAATGATATTTGGATTGCAGCAACCTGTTTAGCAAATGATTTACCGTTAGTCACCCATGATCGACATTTTGAAATGATTGAAGGTTTAAAACGGGTAAAACTGATAACTGATAATTGATAACTTCCCCTTGTTTTAAGTTGTCGTTTAGGCAAGGTGAAGCGCATTTAAATCACACTTAAACATAACTTGGTAGGAGATATTTATCATGTCAACGCATATTAATTCATAATTGAACTAAGGAGTAAAATAATGACTGATAAACAAGACACGCTACGCGCTGTGATTTGGCAAGATGAGCAATTACTTTTATTAGATCAACGCAAGTTGCCACAAACGCATACTGTTTTGAGATTGGAAAAGGCGGCCGATGTGGCGCAGGCGATTACAGATATGGTGGTGCGGGGTGCGCCCGCAATTGGGATTACGGCTGCTTATGGCGTGGTATTAGCCGCTAAAGCGGCCTACACTGCGGCCCCCGATAATTGGCAAACTCTGATAGAAAGCGAATTACAACAATTGGCACAAGCGCGGCCAACAGCCGTTAATTTAGTGTGGGCTTTACAACGTATGAAAGCGTGTTTTGCAACCCTCACTGGCAATCCCGTATCCGCATTATTGCTTGAAGCGCAGCGTATTCAACAAGAAGATATTGAGGCCAATTATAAAATGGGGGATTTTGGGGCCGCCTTATTACCGTCGAATTGTCGCGTTTTGACACATTGCAATGCAGGGGCCTTAGCCACTGGCGGTTATGGTACAGCTTTAGGCGTGATTCGCAGTGCCTACACGGCAGGAAAAATCAGTCAAGTGTATGCCGATGAAACCCGCCCTTGGTTACAAGGCGCACGTTTAACGGCTTGGGAATTATTACACGATAATATTCCAGTCACTTTGTTAGCTGACAGTGCGGCCGCCACTTTGATGCGACAAAAACGAATAGATTGGGTGATTGTGGGATCTGATCGGATTACGGCGAATGGTGATGTGGCTAACAAAATAGGGACTTATAGTTTGGCCGTTTTAGCGCGTCAACATGGTATTAAATTTATGGTTGCCGCGCCTACCTCAACTATAGATATGAACCTCGGCTCTGGCGATGAAATCGTTATTGAGGAACGCGCAGCCGAAGAAATTCTCACGCTAGGCGGCCAAGCGATTGCAGCAAGTGGGGCAAAAGCATGGAATCCCTCATTTGATGTCACCCCCGCAGCATTAGTTGATGTGATTGTCACAGAAAAAGGGATTGTCGAACAACCCACGACAGAACGTTTAGCGGTGCTGATGAACAATGATCACTGATCCGTTAAGTACTTTCGCCAAAAATTTTCAGGTATTTTAATAGAAGCAATGTTTATTTGTAATTAGAGACGCACGGCCGTAGAGACGCACGGCCGTGCGTCTCTACAATTCGCGGTTTCGTAGCCCAAAAAATCCGATATAATCAGAAAAATTTT
>JAYQWI020001103.1:0-5237 GCA_035871815.2 Candidatus Parabeggiatoa communis | reverse complement strand
TATGGGTATCAAGCGCCTGACGTTTCAGGTGATTACACGATCAATGTGCGAGATGCTGAAGGCCGCATGAGAATGATTGCCGTTGTTGTCCAATCTGCTTTACAAGTCACGCCTAGCGAGTTATTTTTGCAGCGCGAAGAGAAGGCTGAACTGAATATCAGTGGCGGTTATGGTGATTACACGCTGACAGCGATAAAAGGGGAAGTTGCCAAGAAGGCGGGTAAAATCCGTTACCAGGCTCCGAAGGTTGCGGGCCGTGATATGATCACCATAACGGATCAAGCAGGTGCTGTGGTACAGGTTGAGGTGTTAGTGAGTCTGGACAGTTTTTACATTTCACCGAATGAACATTATGTTTTGCCGGAAGAACAGCTGAGCTTGCGTGGATGGGGTGGTAGGCCACCCTACACTTGGTCTGGTGATATGCCCTTACCCATAACCGAAACTCAGCAAGGTGAACGTATCCAATTGACGGCCCCTAAAGAGGCTGGAGAATACGGTATTTCAATCGAAGAGAGCAGTGGCATTAAAACAGAAAGTCGTGTTGTTGTTTATCAAGAAGCTTTGCAATTGGCACCTGAGAAATTAGTTTTAGCGCCGGGTGAACAGGCTGAATTACAAGCGTTATTGGGCGTGCCTGAGTATACTTGGTCTGTTCAACAAGGTGAGTTGTCTGCCAGCGAGGGTAAGAAAGTCATGTATACTGCGCCCAGTCTAGGTAGCGAAGATGTGATTCAACTTCAAGATGCTACGGGAGAAGTTAAAATATTACGTGCTGTGATCACGATGAAAACGGTTCGTGATATCAGTGATTTATATGTGGGGAGTGATGGGAAAGTAGATGAGGCGGATGCGAATAAGGCTATCACGGATTATTTCCAGAAAGCCAATTGGATAAACCGGGGTGAATTATATTTTGTGGTGAAACGGTTTTTAGAAGACGAGCAATCTGCTCCTTAATCGCTTTTTATAAAGGCGTTCAGGATGTAGGGGCAATCCTTGTGGTTGCCCCATTGCTGGTATTTATTATCAAAACAGGAACAAAATCCATTGTATGTCTTTCGCTGACGACATTAAATAAAAGGAACAAATAATGAAGAAAACGGGTTCAAAACATCATACTTTTACGATTTTAATTGAACAGGATGACGATGGCTATTATGTTGCCACTGTCCCCGCCTTAAAAAGTTGCTACACTCAAGCTAAAACGCTTGAGGCTCTTTATCCTAGAATTAAAGAGGTTATTGAGCTTTGCCTTGAAGAAGAAGAGTTTCTGCCAATGAAATTTATAGGTGTCCAACGATTGGAATTTGAGGGCTGTGAGATTAACTTATGACAAAAAAAATACCAACCATTACAGCAACCACAATGATTGAATTTCTGTTAAGTCATGGATTTGAACAAGTGAGGCAAAAAGGGAGTCATAAGTTTTTCAAGCACTCTGATGGCAGAACAGCAACCGTTCCCGATCATAAAGGTGAGGATTTGGGTAGAGGAATAACTCACCAAATTATGAAGGATGCTGAAATGACGAGAGAAGATTTCCACCTTTGGTTACATTGAAACAGTGCGTATTTGATATTTTCAAAATATCTTTGCCGGTTTAATACAGCACTGCAAAATCGTCATAAATTGCGCTTTTTTTAACATTTAAGCCAACAGCTAAAGCAGTTGTCTAAAAGCTCAAGTCAGGTGGTGGTGACTAACATGCTGCCCGTTTTTGCTAAAACGGGCTTATGTAAATGGATTTAGACTGAAAAAAAAGGGCAAATTATAAATGTGAACAGTATATAAGTACTGAAGCACAAATAAACAGGTATTTTAGGACAAAGGGCAACCGCCCCTACGAGCCGGTTGTAGGGGCAATCCCTTGTGGTTGCCCCTGGTTGCTGAATTATAAATTATAGAACAAATCTAATGAATAAAAACAGGCCCGGGAGCCAATCCGATCACTCCCCTGATCCGCTGTACTAAAGTTAAAGATCAGCGTCAATCAGGACAATCAGTGCAATCAGCGTTCTATCAAAGCAGTACAACTGATCTGGGGATTGATCGGATTGGTGCATGGGTAGATTGAGGAAAGAAGTGAATGCCAGAGCCAAAGTGCCATGAATTATGGGACAAATCTAATGAATAGTAAATAGGCCCACTCACCAATCCGTTCAATCCCCTGATCCGCTGTACTAAAGGGTAAAAGAAAAAAGAGTCAAGAGTAAAGGGCTAAAGGACAAAAAGGTTACAGCGCAAAGTCCGCGCAACCACGAAAACCAAAGCTCCTGCCGTGGAAGCCCGACGAGTACCAGTGACGATCGGCAGCACGACAGCTCCTCGGGACGCTGCCGAACGAGCCACCACGAAACAGACGCGATACAGTAATATTATTGCTAATAAGATAATCTAAGTTTCCTTTATCAGATTGGTTCTCTAACCAAGCAGCGCCATCTGTCGGTGCGCCATCATACTTGTCATGCCATAAATCAGCACACCATTCCCAAACATTCCCGTGCATGTCGTATAAACCAAAGGCATTAGGGGGAAAAGAGCCTACATCGGTTGTTTGGGGGCGATAAACACCCTTGGGCCCTGAGGCGTAAGTATAATCGCCATGATAATTCGCTAAATCGGTTGTAATCGTTTCACCAAAATAGAAAGGTGTTGTCGTTCCAGCGCGACAGGCATATTCCCATTCACTCTCACTGGGCAAGCGATAGGCTTTACCCGTTTTATCAAACAAGCGTTTACAAAATTCAACGCTGTCATGCCATGAAACACTTTCTACAGGGCGATTATCGCCTTTAAAATGGGACGGATTTTTACCCATCACCGCGATCCATTGGGCTTGGGTGATGGGATATTTGCCCATTAAAAAGGGTTTGACAGTGACTTTGTGTTGTGGGCCTTCATCACTAGAACGACCTTCTTCATTTTTAGGAGCCCCCATCATAAACGTACCCCCTGGAATATATACCATTTCCAATAGAACACCGTTGCCTAAGTCTTCTGTTTGATATCGGGCGCGTTTGGGTTCACGTTGTGTGATTTCGCCTTTGGCATTGACTATCACGATTTCAAATTCAAAGAATTGTTGATCAAGTGTCTTGAGCCGTTTTTGGGCTTCTTCAGTGTATTTCTTGAGGGTGTTGCCCTTTAAATAGGCCTGATAAGCGGCTTTGCTGTCTTGTTGACTGGCTTTTTGCCAAGCTTGTTCATCGGCTGCTTGCGCTTGTTTGATTACCCGTTGCTTGGCTTGTTCGGCATGTCTTTTGAGCGTGTTGCCGTTTAAATAGGCTTGATAAGCCACGAGCGAGTCTTTTTTTACCGTCCATTGCCAAGCGTCTTCGTCTTCTAAACGCTTTTGAGCCTCTTCGCTGTGTGTTTTCAGGGTGTTGCCCTTTAAATAGGCCTGATAAGCGGCTTTGTTGTCTTGTTTACTGGCTTTTTGCCAGGCCTGATCATCTATTTCTTGAGCGTATGCTTTGATCCGTTGTTGGGCTTCTTCGGCATATTGTTTCAGTGTGTTGCCCTTTAAATAGGCATGATAAGCCACTAGCGAGTTTTTTTGGCTAGTCCATTGCCAAGCCGCGTCGTCGGCTTCCAGTTCAAGTACCTGTATTCGCATTTTGGCGAGATGGGCCTGTCTTTTTGGCGTATTGCCTTTTAAATAGGCCTGATACGCTTCCAGCGTGTTGTGTTCACAAGCCGTTTGCCAGGCTTTGTCGTCTTCTGCAATGCCGTCTGACTTTGGTGTACTCGCTGGCTTATTCGGTTTCAAAGCTTCTAAAAGCCGGATCACTTCTTTTGCCGATTTGGGGCGTTTTGCCGGATTTTGTCGGGTGCAATGAGACAGCAGCGTGTACCATTCTGGCGTTAAGGTTTCGGGTTCGATTTCTAAGGGCAATTCTCCGGTGAGTAGGCGATAGAGCGTTTTGCCAAAGGCGAAGAGATCGCTGATGGCATCGGGTTTTTTGCCTAAATGCTGCGCATAACCTTGTTGTTCCGGTGGCGCATATTCCCAAGTCCCAAATATCGCTTGTCCAAAGGCCGATAGGTTGCGCGTGCCACTGCGTTGTTCTGCCAGATTTCGTAATGACGTGGTGATACGCGCTAAGCCGAAGTCGATGATTTTGACCATCAGTTTACCTTGATGGCGTTTCAAAAGCAGGTTCGCGGGTTTTAAATCTAAATGATAAATACCTTGATTATGGGCGCGTTGTAAGCCTTGGGCAATTTGTAAAGCGATGTCTTGGCCGGTTTGAAAATCCAAGGGCCCTTCTGTTTCTAACCACGCTTCGCCATCTATCGCGCCGTCAATGTATTCCGTAACAAAATAAGGCCCTTGTTTCTTGAGATTATCGGCATACCCATAATCTAAAGCTTGGGGCACCGCGAAGCCTGCGCTTTTGTGCAAGGCAAAGGGTTCTTTAAACACGTCTTTTAGGTTGCCACTGAGATTTTCCCAGAAACATTTGACAACCACGCGGGGATGTTGTGTCGCGGTTAATTCATTCTGGTTTTCACATAAAAAGGCGCAACCCATGCCCCCCGCACCTAACATTTTTTCAATCGGGTAATAGCCTTTATTGATATCATGTAATGCGTAGTGGTTGGATTGTTTAATCGCCGCTTGTAAGGCTTGTAAGGCTTGATCATAAACGAGTGCTTTATCGGCCACGGTATTTTTAGTAAACGCTTTGCGCCAGCGCACTTGAAATAGATTAAAATAGGCCAGCCCTTGATCATCAGGCGAGTTGCTTTTTTCAATGGCTTGCATAAAAAACCGTTCAGCCTGTTCCAAATCACCGGTTGAAGACAGGGCCGTGCCCATTTTAAGCGACAATTGACTGTATTGTGGATGATGGCTGGGTAAACGGCAGAATTGCTGAACCCAAGTGTTTATCTGAGAAAGACTCTCATTATCGTATTGAAGCAATTCATCACGGGGATTGACTCGTCTCGATAAGCCGCGTTGTGCGATCAAGTCATCCAGTTTCTCAGCGATTTGTTCAACCAAATCCTTGGTTTCCACCCCCGTTTGTTGCACCTCATCCAGCTTTTCATCCAATTTAGCTAAACTGGTGTCCACATCTTGCACCCAATCGAGTATGTTATCTAATTGATTTTCAAAGCGATTTTGAAAACGCAGGAGGTGTTTATGATGGGTTTGCCAAGCGGCTTCAACGGTTTCCAAGTGTTGCACTCTTTGGGGATCAACGAGAAAAGAGGATTTGGCTTGTAAA
>JAYQWI020001102.1:0-2983 GCA_035871815.2 Candidatus Parabeggiatoa communis | reverse complement strand
GAGTGAATGGATTGGTGTGAGAAGGTTATCTGGTTGAGAGGTTGTAACCGGTTGTGCTTTGTACTCTCGTCTAAGTCAGTGGCCCTCGCATCAATCCGTTCAATCCACAAATCATGTCAATGGCCCTTGCACCAATCCGTTCAATCCCCGGAGCCAAAGTACTCACCTTTGAAGCGATGAAAACAACAACCGCAATTCCACCACTTCCTCATAACCCAAATCCGCATCATCCGCCAATTTTGGATTTCTATCGCCATTGAGAATGGCTTGTAATTTAGAAACTAATAATTGATACAATTCCTAATTCTAATAACATAAGCTTTGGGAAAACCTTTAAGTATTTTTAGACTACCATTTTCTTTCATCTAAGCATCCATCACGAAAAACGGTAAAACCCTTCAGCCCTAATCGGTATGCCGCCCAAATCAGGTCATAAACTTCTTTTACAGTTGTGTTATTAACCATGTTAATCGTTTTTGCTGCGCCATCATCTGCGAATTTTTGAAAGGCTACCGCCATTCTCAGATGAGATATAGGTGGTATCTGTCTTGCTGTAGCAAAATGTGCTCCTATTGATAAATCCGACAACATATGCTTACTAGCAGGATCAAGAATGTGTGTCACTATCTCATTTATTTCGTGTGTGCTTTTTCCTGTTCGTTTGAGTGACTGATATATTTCTTCCGGTATAACAGGTATTAAGGTATCTGAATCGTTCATTTCATAATTTACTAGCGAAAAATAGGGTTCAAAACTGGTGGATATATTGGCTATTTTGCTGCTTGTTCCTGCGGGAGGAAAAACAGTGGTAGAAGCATTACGTATTCCCCATTCTTGAATGTTATGATAGAGTTCTTCCCATTTTTCCTCTGCCAAAATACCCGTTAGGTGACAGTGTTTTCTTTTCACCCATTCAGGTTCGGTATATTTACTATTCATAAAGGCTGGAAAAGCACCTCTTCGTTTAGCCAGAAGCATTGAAGCCTTTTTAGCGTGGAAATCTAGGTATTCTGAAATTTTTTCAGCCAGCCCTATTGCTTCTAAAGAAGCGTAAGGTATATCTAACTTTATCAACAAACTTGCAAAACCTGTTATACCAACACCTATTCTTCTTTTAAGGGAAGAAAGTTTTGCAATATCATTACCATTATTAATCGTAATTTGTACCGCCGCATCAAGTAGCCTAACTAACACAGATACCGCTTTTCCGAATGACGCAAAGTCAAATACTAAATCATTACCATATTTTTTAACTAAACTAGCTAAGTTTATATAACTAAAATGACATAAATCACCTTTTGCCATTGCTAGTTCTGCACAAGGTGCTGTACTGATGTATTTCCATTGTGGTGTCGGGTTGTCTCTTTCAAATCTATCCTTAAATAATATTCCAGGCTCACCGCAATAATGAGCACTTTTCGCAATTTGTAATAGTAGATACTTAGCCGAAATGGTGTTTATTATTTTTCCATTTGAATTGATTAATGCCCAAGATTCGTTATTTTGTGCTCTTTCAAAGAGTTCTTCTGTCACAAAGACAGATATATTAAAGCGACTCTTTGAAAAGTCGGCTGTATTTTTGGCCGAAATAAAGCGTAATATTTCTGGGTGTGTTGCCTCAAGCGTTATCATAGACGCAGAAGGACGCTTATTTTTATTTCGTAATTCATGATCGATTTCATATAAATAGCGAGATATACGTTTCAATAAATTAAGCGAAAAATGGGTACGAGATAAATCGTATCCAGTGCCAATTCCCATATTAAGGGCACACCGTGATGCTTTGGCAAAACGCTCGAAATCAATTTCGCCATGTTCATCAGTAGGAGATAAAACGGTACAAGCTCCAGCAGTCAAATCCTCCTCTCTACCCACATTGGTTAAAATTGGGGTGCCATAAATAATTGTCTTTTTATTAGTCAAAAACAATAACTGTTCTAAAAAACCAGCATCAATAGTATTAGTATTATCTAATTGTAAATCCTCATGCACTAACGAGACTATTACTCTTCTAAATACCTCTTCAATTTTTTCATTGGGACGCTTAATCCCTCTTTCCTGCATAAGGTAATGAGTCTGATGGTTTTCATATAATATAGTGTTTAGTTTCATAATTTTCATAATGGTTTGAGTAGATATTCTTCTGATGACATAAGCAAGATATTTCCAGCCAAATTATTCAAAGCAAACACCTTGCTGGTAATTTTCCAAGGCCTGCCCCTTACATCTGGAATTATATTAGCTGGTAACCTATCCAAGAAGAACCAAGCTAATTAAATCGGGTAGCGGTTGCCACAAATACCGTATAACTCATGGCCACCACCGAAGTCGTGCCTTCTTCCAACAACTGCGCCGCAACCGAAGCCGTCGGATCGATTTCGCTTTTCGCGGTTTGACAGGCATCCAAAAACACCCACGGAATCCGATAATCCAGAATCACCGCCGCGATTTCCTTGGCATCAACAAAAGCCGTTGCCCGCCCCGATGATCCAAATAACCCGCGTGTTTATCTTCAGGGCGCGGACTGACTAATAAAATCCGAATCGGTAACTCGGCTAAACGAACCCGTTGCTCGCGATCATTCGGTAAACGCCGCCGCACGCGCACCGGATATTTCCCTTGAAACCAATACCCACGCCCATCATGCAGCAATTCCCAAGGCAAACGCAACCAGTCACTGGCCGCCTCATTAGCTATCGCTTGCGCTGAAGGCTCAGCCCCCTCAGGCACTCGGCGATCCACGCACACCGCAAAACGCCGCTCCGCCTCAAGGGCCGCATGTTCCCACGCTTGCAAGGCCTGTTCAGCCGCTTTAGTCTCAAACACCGCTTGAAATAAGGCCAGGCCCCATTTGGGCAATTGGGCCTCAATCCCCTCAGCCCGATCTTTAAAGCTACCCAACGGCCAAATATGATATTGTTCTAAATACCATTGCAAATCATCAGCTTCGAGAGGCCCCAACGGTGCCGTCAAATAAAAATCA
>JAYQWI020001101.1:0-5025 GCA_035871815.2 Candidatus Parabeggiatoa communis | reverse complement strand
TCGACGGCTAAAACGGTAGCAGAAGTGCCATCGATAGAGACAGCTGTGATGGGATGAGACAGTCTATTGTCAAGTTGCCTTAAAATGGTTTTTAAGGCTGCCCACCAGGTAAGCGGTTCTTGTTCAAATTCGACACCACGGCGTTTAGGGGGCGGTTATTCGCGACGGTATTCAGCGAGGAATTGGCCGTGGAGGTCAATAGCACAGCAACGGCAGCCAGAAGTGCCGATATCAATACCGACAAAAATGTGAGGTAATGTCATTGGTTTATTGGATAGAACGCAGATGATAACTGATAACTGATAACTGATAACTGTAGTGTCATTGGTTTATTGGATAGAACGCAGATGATAACTGATAACTGATAACGGATAACGGGATAGAACGCAGATTGTCATGATGGCCAACTGATTGACGCTGATTAATTAGACAAACTTAGCGTTCTTAGCGCGAAGCGTGAGATTTTATCTCACGCAAAGCCGCAAAAGCGCAAAGATTCAGTTTATAGAATTCCAAGCTGAGTCAGTGCATTTTTGAGTTCTTCTTCAAATCTTTTAAAAGCGGGTACTTCACGTAAACAAGCTAATTCTATTTTTTCACTAATGATTTCTAAAAAGGCTGCTGCTTTCGCTTTGCGTCGTCGTGAAACAACTTTAGCAAAAGCAAAATTGAAGACTTGTTTCGGATCAGAAATCTTTTCTACCTCGCCTGCTTTTGAAGGTATCCCTAGTGATTGATTTGTCATTGTCGTACCAAAAGCACTTCTTAAGGCCTCTCCGTCAACCAGTGCCCAAGCTTCCGTTTCTTGCACAGGTATGATGGCAACCGTTCTTTTCTTCTGCAAAAGGGCATCTTGATTAATGAGCTGTATGGCCGGGTTAACACGTTCTTTGAATGCGCGTTTCCAATCACCATCACTGTCGCTGTGAATAAACAAAATCAAATAGCTATGACAATCTTGACGGGCCGCTGCCAAAATGCGTTGGGCACGACTGGCCTCATGGAATAATTGAGGCGTTTGTAATCCTAACACTTCTTCTCTCACTTCAACAGGTTGTTTAGCATACTGACAACATAAGTCTTCCGTCACACGACGCAGGATCGGTGATAAAAAACGATAATCAGTGGGCCCTTCAGCAAAAAGTGCCAGTTCAATATAACGCATGAGATTTAAACTGTTTTGTCTACGGTGGCAAGATAACGTTCGACTTCAGAGGGCCAAACTTGGTTTTGATCGGCTACGATTTCATCTGATTTGGAAACTTCACGAAACCGTGTTTTGCGTATTCTTGTTTGATTCAAATCTATTTGACTCACCCTATCGGCAAACATTACTTCTCCTTTTTCAACTTCTAAACCGGATAAGACGACTGGAGAATGGCTATTCATCAGTATTTGGGATAAGGGTTCATCCCAAAAAGCGTCTTCTTGAGGTTGAGTCACTAATTCACGTAAGCGTTGTATCATGGATTTTAAACGCTGCGGATGAATCCCATTTTCAGGTTCTTCAAAACAGACTAATCCTTGATGTTGAGGATCATTGAACTGTGTCAGCAGGGCTAAGATTCGCAAGGTGCCATCTGATACGACATTTGAGCTATATGCGGTACCTTCATGCATGACTATCTCAATGCGATATTCACGGCGAGGGCTGTCTTTTTCTATTCTGATATCCACAATACCGGGAATCAGGTGAACCAGATCAGCACGAATATCAACCAGTGCCCCTAGCGGGAAATCATCGCTTTTGGTTTCGGCTTGAATGTGGGCTAATACTGTGGGCAAATTGGCACCATCGGGTAATAATTTTCGGGGCGCATCCATTGCACTTGGACGACGTAAGCTGTGAGGAGCCAATTGCAAAAATTGCCAAGAACGTAATTCTTCACGTAATGCATATAAATGCGGATAATCCGCATTGGTTATGCTTGATAAAATCGTGGCTTCTGCGGCTGTCGCTGAACGAGTGCGCCCTTTGAGCATATCGTCATGAAGATGAAACTGACTTTGCCCCGTTTGGGTTTTCTCGGTAGACAGCCAATCCGTTTCACGGGCATATTTGAGAAAGTGTTTTTGAAAGGCTTTAGCCGGTTTTTGATGATAAGGTAACCAGTGTTCATGACTGGCTAAAATGGGTTTAGCGGTTTCGGAAGCAATCACAAGCCGTTCAATCCCCCTTTTATCGATTCGGCGTTCAATCTCAACTTCATAGCGGATGCGTGAATGATTGATTTTGACTTGCGTACCCCACGGATCAAACACTTCAGGTTCTAACAACACTTCAACTGCAAAAGAAAAGCTTTGCACAGGTTCACCTTGATCTGGTTGCCTAAATAATTCATAGCCAACACCCCGTAAATCTTGAATAGCGGTGCTTAAATCCGTCTCAGCTAAACGCTTGAGTAAACGAATCGCATCAAAGAGATTCGATTTGCCAGAAGCGTTAGCGCCTAAAATGACTAAAAAGGGATTAATATCTATGCCAAAGTGACTAAAGGTTTTAAAACCATTGATTTCAATTCGAGTAAGCATAATGGGTAATGACTGAGTACAACTGATGGGCCGATAAATGAATAAATAATAAACAGTATATCATTTAATCAGATCAGCGTAGATCATGATAATCAGTCAAATCAGCGTTCTATAAAGTACAGCAGATTAGCGGAATCAACGGATAGACTCAATGCAAGCAATAAAGTAATCTGTTTATTTAGCTTCGCTGAACTGTGTTTCGTCAATCCGCTGTACTGATTACTGATAACTGGATAACCTTCGCGAAAATCAATTTGATTTGAAAAATCAACAATCTACCCTAAGCCGGTTTCCAATTCTCCCAATGCTTCCAGTTGAGTTACCCACTTGTCGAAATGGGAACATTCTTCACGAATTGTTTTTAAACCTATTTTTGAAGTAATCATGACACCATGAAAAACTTTTCGGTAAGACGGAATCAAGTTTTCTATCTGACGATGAGGGCACGTTTCAGGGCGATTATTGATTTCTTCAGGGGTTTTAAAACGGTTGCGGATATTTTCTAACGCTTTAACCAATTGACGGTATTGGCCCGTTTTTTCGTCTTCAAAAGGGGCGGCTATGCTTACTGGTGAGGAAAACAATAAACTCTCAAACTCATGAAGTTGTCAATAAGGCATAAATCGTCTTTCGTTGATATCCGCATTAAAAGCCGATTCAACAGACTCAACGTGTTGATAACAGTCTGATTTTATTATTGATTTTAAACCTGGAAAGTCCTTAGGCAATCCATAATAATCAAATAAGGTTGTTATGGCGATTGCACTAGAATCATTAAACAGTTGCTGTAAATGCTGCTTGATTTTGGTATAAGAAACAATACCGCCTTTAAAATTAGTTCCATTTTTGACGCGCTTAGTGGTTAAAAGAATCACCACAGGATACACACCAAATTGATGTAAATGCGGCCCTAACAATTTCTTGATAAATTTTTCTTCCGTTTGCCCTTCTACGAGCATTAAGACTTTGACCATTTTCAAGGCCTCCCACCCAACACATTTTTTTCCCAAAGTTCGCCTAAAGCATAGTCGTCAAGCCAATGATTCAGTTCTTCATGACTCAATCTTTTAATCCGTGATGCTTCATCTTCTCTTTCAATGATGATGATGTCTTCTAATTGAAATTGATTAACCAGCGTGACGGATTGACTGGCGGCAATGATTTGAGTTTGAGTGGCCGCACTGTGCATCATTTCAGCCAGTATGCTGATGGCATAAGGGTGTAATCCCAATTCTGGTTCATCTAATAATATTGTTGCGGGCAATTCGGGCTGTAGTAATAATGTGGCTAAACAAATAAAGCGTAATGTGCCATCGGAAAAGCTATGAGCATTGAAATAACGCTCTGAACCAACGTGTTGCCATTCTAATTGAATTTTTTCAGGATTAAGACGCGAAGGCTGCAATCGAAAATCGTCAAAAAAAGGGGCAACCAAGCGCACGACTTCCACAATATTTTGGTAATGGCGTGGATATCGGTTTTTGAGCAAATAGAGAAAAGCGGCTAAATTAGAGGCATCTGGCCTGAAAAACACATTATCATGCAAATCGCACAGTTGTCTCATTTTGGCCGTTGTTGTCGTATCATGAAAATGATAGAGAAAGACGCGCCAATTTTTTAAGGGGTTAAGCACACATTGTGCAACGGAGTCATGCTGTGCCTTTTGTTCCAGATAGCTTTCACGATGCCCGCCTTCTATCGAAAAGGTTTCGGATTGCTCATGCTTTTGGCATGAACCAGCTTCTTGGGCAAAAATCAGCGATTCATTTTGTGCGGGAATGAGTGTGCATTGATAGTGAAAGCGTTCCGTTAAGTGGCCGTAGTGCCAGTGTATTTGTAATTCAGGCGTGATTTTTTGACCAAAATGGAGAATATCGTCCACTCCCCCTTCGCGCCCTATCCATAACTGAAGCTTTTTATCAACAATCGTATTGTTCAAGGTTAAAGCTTTGATAAAATTAGATTTACCGGCACCATTCGCACCAATGAGTAAATTCAAAGCACGTAATGGAAAACGCTCTAATGTTCTGATTGATTTAAAACCTTTGATCGTGATTTCGTTTAAATAACTGTTTTTTTTAACAGGTTCCGACATAGTATAATTAATAATAGAATAGAGATTAGAATGAATTGATTTTATCACAAAGTCGTTAAATCTCAATTTGTGTTCTATGTTTGTAGGGTGGGTAACGTGTTTTTAAAGCCCACCATTCTGAATTCGGCTCTCAACAAATCAGCGCCGTCATTGATAATCAGTTAAATCAGCGTTCTATCAAAGAGATAACTGATAACTGATAACTACGCCTTGATTTGAGAACGCAAATAGACTATATATATAATAACAACTCACCATAAAACGAGGTTAAACAACATGCCCAAATTTGTTTTCGGCTTATTATTTTTATTAAGCCTCACCCAAACCCTCTGCGCGGCGACGGCTGAATTAAACTTTGAAGGTTTAAAGCGCAATTATGGGGTTGGAGAGTTTATCAT
>JAYQWI020001100.1:0-3957 GCA_035871815.2 Candidatus Parabeggiatoa communis | reverse complement strand
ACATTCGTTCATGTGTTCAGTACAACGACAGTCGAAATAAACGAATACTAAAGGTTTGCATTCTAAACACAGTCTATTTTGAGTGCAACCTCATACTTAACCGTGTCGTAGGAATACGCCCAACAAATCTATCTTATGTTAAACATTTATGCTAATCTCAAACCTAGAGTGATTTATTTGGGAGTTTGGCCCAAATGATTTCAAAGTTATCAGTTATCAATTCTCATGATTCATAGAAAACTGATATTTACCTCAAAAATTTTTTAAGCAAATACTTTTGCGTGAAATGCTGATTGTTCTGATTTTTTTTTAATCAGTTTTAATCATGACAATCAGTTTAATCCTATAACTCAAATCCAAAGTTCTTGATAACTGATAACTGATAACTGATTTTCACGCAAAAGTTTTTGCGCGCAAAAACTTTTGCGTGAACCGAAGGTCAGCGAAGCTAAATACATTTTTTTTGATGTAGGGTGGGTAGGAGCGTAGCGGAGTCGAAGACCAGCGAAGCTAAACCCACTCTCGCTCGGAAATGGTGGGTTTAGCTTCGCTGGCCTACGGCTCGCTCCGCTGCGCTCCGCTCTACCCACCCTACATCAAAAAAAAATGTATTTAACCTAATCGGGAAACGCTATAGACAAGGATTATCATGAACAAATCAATCATACAATATCTTTATTTGATAACCGGTTTCCTCTTTTTCACCAATGCGAATGCCGATATCAAACCGTCGTATTCATTTACGCCCCATCAAATTGCGAGTTTGAGCTGGGGAAATCAAAGCAGAGAAGTCGCGCTCAGCAAAGCCCCGGCTAATAATTTCGGGCCGCCCAGTTTTGCCGTAAACGATGCCGGATCGACAGTTTATCTGCTTGATGCCGCTAACGAACGTCTTGTCGTCATTAACCAGAATACCTTTTCAACGCTCACGCTGCCTTCAAACCAAGCCAATGATTTATGTTTACTCGATAACCGCCTTTATCTCCTTTTCGGGGAACAAAAGCAAGTCATTGTTTACAACTTCTGGGGCAGAAGGCTCAAAACCTATCCTCTCCCTGATAGCCCGCTTAGCCTCCAATGCCATACTGATGTGATTGTGGAAACCTTTAACGGCGAATTCTACCGCTTGAATGCGCCCACGGTTCCGATCAAACCGCCCTATACCGTTAAGCGTACTTCTTCCTCACAATGGCGGGTTAGACGATCCGAACCCCTTATCATCAACAGCGGTACAGTGGAAAGCCTTGATATCATCGGTGTCGATCAAACCGGTAATCTGTATATTGCGGTAGAAGAACTGATTAATGAAGGCTTGCAGACGGAAAACGTGAAGCGATTTTTAAGACAATATAGCCCAAGTGGCGAATGGCTTGCAGAAGTTGAACTCCCTTACAGCCTTTACGCTTACACCTTAAAAGATTTAATCGTCACAGCGGCAGGCGATGTTTACCAAATTTTACCCCTCAAAAACAGCTTTGAAATCATCCAATGGCGTAGGAGTCAGGGGCAAAAATTTAAACGTTTTAGCGTCTCAAACTACTCAGAAAAACTCTTTTCTCACACTGAAGAACACCCCGATGATTTTTATCCCTCCGAAACCCCAGATAACGAGAACATCAGGCAACCGGGCCGCACCAAAGCGTGGCAAAGTGGGATAACCCGTGAAGCGATCCTATCGAAAGCCAAAGAATACGCCAATTATTCTTTTCAAGTGAAAGCGCACCACCTGACTCCCCGGCGTGGCAGCGGCAGAAAAGTGATCATAACCCCGATAACCCAAACGGGCCAGTATACCGGCATCCCGTATAAATGGGGCGGCAACGACAGCCTTGAGCGTTTTCAAAAAGGCTTAAGGCTGGGCAAAAAAGTCGGCGATAAATGCACCGCCAAACATGCCCGATGTCGCGGCCAATATTTTGGCAATCCGCAGGCCATCGGAGTCGATTGTTCAGGCCTGATTTCTCAAGTCTGGGGTTTAAAAAGTAAATACAGTACCCGTGGATTACCGGCCATCTCAACACAATTAAAGACGAAAAAGGCCTTACAACCCGGCGACATTCTCAACAAACGAGGGCATGTGAGACTCTTTTCCCATCGAGATAGCGGCGGCCGTTTTTTCGTATACGAAGCCACAGGCAGTCACAACCAATGGAAAGTCATCGGCCGAAGCTACCGCCTATCTCAACTCAAACGTTATCGTCCCTACAAATATAAAGGGATAATAGCGAACCCAACAAGCTCGAACAAACCGAAAAGCATCATCAAACAAATCAAATGGTTAGTGCCCCGTCAATCCCAAGGGCAGCTCACATTATGGCTAAAAGCCCAAACGTTCTCCCAAGTCAGCACACAAGATGAAGTGAAAATACAGTACAAAATCAGCCAGTTAAGGCAACCTGTTTATTTGAGCTTATTCAACATCTCCCCCCAAGGGAAATGGGCGATATTAATCAACAACGAGAAGACAGAAATAGGGCAAACCTATTCATTTCCCAAAACGCCAATGGCTTGGCAAACCGAACAAATTTATCGAAGGGAAAAACGTTTAAGACTAGAATCAGGGCGCGAATACTTCAAAGCCGTCATCAGCACAAAGCCAATCAGTTGGACAACTTTCTTTAACGCAGATTCTACGATAGAATTGCAAACCCTCTTAGGCATCAAAGTCTTACAAATCGATGTCAAAGAGTAGCATGTCGGGTGGGTAATGTTATTGCCCAGCATCCTAAACTAAGAAACAGTCAAGGGCAACCACAAGGGATTGCCCCTACAAACCGTTTTTTTATAATATTGTTCGGTACAAATTGATAACTGATAACTGATAACTGATAATTGATAACTGAACAAGGAGATCATCATGTTAGTCAAAAAAATCACCTTCCCGCTCATACTCCTCATCGGCACAGTCACGGCCTATAGCTCTGGCACTTTAGCCTATTCCCCCTTTAGCCCACCACCCTCATCGGCCTCTCAAAAACGCCTCGCTTTGCTCATCGGCAATTCTAATTATGTGGGGGACAATTTTTTAACCAATCCCGTCAATGATGCCAAAGCCTTGGCAAAAGTCTTAAAAGAGCAACTCAACTTTGAAGTCATTTACAAAACCAACCTCAATCGCAGAGCGATGAAAAACGCGATTCGCCAATTTGGGCAACAACTGGATCGCAATCGAGGCGTAGGCTTGTTCTACTTTTCGGGGCACGGCCTACAATATCAAGGCCAAAACCATTTAATCCCGATTGGTGTCAAAGACAGCTTACAGTCAGTGGTTGATTTGATGGAAGGCACTGAAACCGTTACCGTGAATTATGTCCTCAACACCCTGAAACTGGCGGCCAATGAAGTCAATATCCTGATTTTAGATGCCTGTCGCAATCCCCCGCAATTTGTCAAAAGCTGGTACAAAGGTGAAATGATTGATCCCGGTATGGCGAAACAATCTAACACCCCAAGCGGCACTTTGATTGCTTACGCCGCCGCGTCTGGCAAACCGGCCGAAAGCGGTGAAGGCGAAGACAATAGCCCTTATGTCAAATCGCTGATGAAATGGCTGCCCACCCCGAATCTCTCCATCACAGACGCGCTAACACAAGTACGCAAAGACGTGAAACAGGCCACCTATCAACAGCAAGAACCCGAATATGCCGCCGCCTTAGATGATATTTTCTATTTAAATGTCAAGGTGGAAACCCAACCCTCTCCACCTCCTATTGATAACCGTTTTGTGGCCGGCAAAGTCTTTCGTGATCGCTTACAAGATGGCAGTCAAGGCCCTGAAATGGTGATGATTCCTGCTGGCACGTTTCGCATGGGCGATATTCAAGGCGGGGGTGATGATGATGAACAGCCCGTGCATACTGTGTCCGTTTCGCGTTTTGCGATGGGGCAACATGAAGTGACAGTGGGTAACTATTTGCGTTTTGTTCAAGCGACTGGTCGTCATGCACCTGAATGGCA
>JAYQWI020001099.1:0-4183 GCA_035871815.2 Candidatus Parabeggiatoa communis | reverse complement strand
AGTACAAGGAGTGGATTTATCGGTTTCGGAATGGTCTGAAACTCAAGAGATTGAATTTTATTCAGCATTTCCTGAATTTTTAGAATTTTATGAAAATGGGCAAAAAGAGACTGACATTGGAGAAGATTTTGCTAAAACCTTTGTGATGTTTGGATCTGAGATCAAGCATCCAGTCGAGATGACGGCTAGTGATTGGAAACAATATGAAGTGACTTTACAAATTCACGACGTGCCAGAACAGACTTTGAATGGCGGAAGTCCATTTTTAGATTTCCGCATCAGCGTTACCGATGGCATTCTTCTTGTTGATGATCTAGAAGTTAAGATGGTAGGGGATAAAAATCCTACTGCCTTCCGAGATGAAATTGTTAGCGCTCTCAAAAGCTACAATCCAGGTGTCATCAGAAAACTTCAAATGGGCGGCAATACACTCGAAAGTACTATCATGCCCCGGCTAAAATCCTATCGAGGCACCTATAATTTTTACACAAAGGTGGGTTCTGAGGAAAAACGATCTTTACAGTCTTATGGATTACATGAATTTTATGAACTGGCTGAATATGTTGGTTCTGAACCGTGGTTTAGTCTGCCTGGTACTATGACTCAAGAAGAAATGGCTCAGTTTATTGAATACTTGGCTGCGCCAGCAACGGTTGGTTGGGGAAAACGGCGTGCCGAACTCGGCCATCCCAGACCTTGGACAGATAGCTTGCGAAAAATTCACGTAGAAATCGGCAATGAAGCTTGGAATGCCTTTTTTTATGGTAGTGGGTTTAATGGCGCTGATTATTGGCATGATTTGTTTGCCACCGCGAAAGATTCTCCCTATTACCACGAAAATATTATTCTGCATGCAGCAGGACAAAAGTATTCTAGTTGGATGGCCAATCGCATACTGACAAATACCCCTAATGCCGATCGGTACGCCATTGCCGCCTATCAGCTACATACCCTCAATCAAGGAGATGTCGAGTTGTTTCAAAATGATGAAGAACTCTTCAGTTGGCTTTTTGCCCGCAGTCTCTATGAGATAGACAATAGTATGCTGGGACACAAAAAAGTGATGAACGATACCGGCGTGGAATATTCGATTTATGAAATCAATCATCATACCTTAAAAGGGGATGTAGAACATGAATTACGAAACCATATTGTCAGTTCTTTGGGAGCCGGATTGAATATTTCCAACACCATGCTACAGTTGTTGAAGAAATATAAGATCAAAACGCAAGCTTTTTTCAACTTCTCCCAGTTTTCTTTCAATATGAAGTTCTATCATCTTGATGATTTCAATGTCCGTTTATGGGGTAGTGGAATCAACTTTCGTCAAGGTTATGAACGGTATCGGCCTACTTGGCTGGCTAATGAACTCGTTAATAAAGTGCTTGCGGGCAACTTATTAGAAACCCTCCATACGGGTGCTAACCCCACTAAGACTGTGACGGGAACTTTCGAGTACAATGGTGTTCCTGAGACCAAAAACGGGTTTCCAGAAATTTTGAGTTATGCTTTTGCCAATGGCAACAAGCGGGGCCTCATTTTATACAATGTTTCAACGACAAGGCCCCATGTCGTTTCGATTGAATTTGATGGAAACCATAATGCGCTCAATGCGAGCGCAAAATCAGAGTTGCTGACGGCAAGTTCTGTAGCAGCTAACAATGAACCGGAAAATTCAGAACCACAGGTACACGTTGTTAAAACGACCATTAATGGATTCCAAAGTGGGATAAGAATAAGGCTGCCACAACACTCGTTGCGAGTCATTTCTTGGGAAAGCCCTTAATGGCAGGCTGGGCGAACATGCCGGTTCGCCCCTACAGAACCACGCAGGATTTGGTAGGGGCAGACCTGTGTGTCTGCCCTTAATGTGTGTCTGTGTGTCTGCCCTTAATGGCTATTTTTTGAAAAAAGGCACTGGCCGATCAGGGGCCAAATGAATTTTAAAAGTACTGGGATTTTCAATATCTTGGATATCGCAAGGTTTCATACTCGGTTCAACAAAACCACCTGGTAACACGACTAAAAATTCATCCATATTGATTACTGGAGAATTAATCTGAACATTACCGTCTATGCCTAATGCAGAAGACGCACTCACCAGACTACAAGGGGAAGCAATAAATCGGTGAGAGGTGATCTGAATATTCCCACCTTGACCCGCATTCGCCTGTGCTTTAATTTGTCCATTATCTAATATGACAAATAGGGGATTTTCAAGGGTAATATTGCCACCTTGAGCCTTACCCCCTCTAACACTGGTCGTTATTTGACCGTCTTGTAAATAGAATAACCCAGATATTTCTATAATGATATTGCCCCCATCGGCATTTTGAGCCTCGGTGCTGATTGCGCTATTACCGCTTAAGTTTATTGTCGATGCCTTTATGGTAATCTGACCAGCATTCCCTATTTGACTATTGGCCGAAATTTTTCCACCGTCACTCAGTTTTAGATTCTCAACTTGTATTTCAATATTGCCACCTTGCCCAGCACTGAAGGTATTGCTGAAGAGACCACTGGGCACACCTTTGTCATTGATGCCTGATAGGGTAATATTATCAGCCACAACCTGTATATCTCCGCCATCACCGTTCCCGATGACAAATTTCTCTCCCATAAAGGCCGCATTACTATTATTGATTTGTGCGCCTTCCTTGAGAGATAAATCATTGATTTTAAGGCTTATATTACCGCCTTTTGTGCTGTTGTCACCTAAAGTGGCTGCCGAAATCGTACCATTATTTTCTAGGCGTAGGGTAGGGGCCGAAATAATAATATTACCGGCCTGACTCTCTTGGCTATTTCCAAGGGAAAAACTACCAATAACACTTTGATTATGAGTAAATTTCATACCCGTAGGTGTAATATACGAGCCTAAGCGTTTACCTGTAATCAAAAATTGATCGGTTAGGGTAAGGCTAATAATGCCCGCTTGTCCTTTGATAAAAGCCCCAGTCGTTATCACTCCCCCATTACTCACCAATCCTTGATTAGCGTGAATAGTGATATCACCAGCATGGCCTTCGCCAAAGCTGGCCGCACTGATAATACCGCCGACTACCTCAATATTTTTTGTCACAATAACAATTTTCCCCCCATCACCGATGCCATAAGTGCTTGTAGCCACTCTGCTGGGATAGTCGGTGAATTTCAGACCGTTATAGGTAGTCGTACCTTGGCCTTGCCCGGTTAGCAAGACTTCTTCTTCAACTTTAAAGTGTAAATCACAAGCTTGCCCTGTTCCAAATGAATCACAGGCAATAGAAGCACCGTCTTTAAGCACTATCTGTTTCGCTTGAATTTCAATCTGTCCCGCCTGTCCGGTTCCAAGGCTGTCAGTCTTAATGGCACTTGCTGTCACTTCTAAATGAGGTGTCACAATCAGAAGGGGGCCAGCATGGCCACTACCAAAGGTTTTACTTAAAATAGCTTGTGTTTGGCCATTGATATTGATCAATTCGCTTAATTGCATGTCAATACCTTGACCATTTTGATCGGCCAGCGTATTGGCTTGAATAACGGCATCCTGCATCACAAACTGTCCACCACGAATAAAAACACTGCCTCCTCCTCTACCACTGACATCAATTAAAGTGTTGTTAGCCGTGATCTGTCCCCCTTTTGCCTTTAAATCTAACCCCGAATCAGTTGGGATGACTTCACCACTTGATGCGACACTGGCTAAATTAATTCGTCCAAATTGAGCCGTGAGTTTAGAATCAGCTGATATGGCAGCAAAACCTTTTTCGTCAAGTAGAACAGGAGATTGACCTTTTAAGTGTAAATCGCCACCAATCAGGGATAAAGTTTGATTCTTGGAGACAGACAAATGGCTGTCTTGAGTTGTGATAGAAGCTGGTGTATCCGTTAAAAAGCCAAAAGCTTGAAGGGGAGCGACAGTCAATAAACTGTTTGAAGGTTGACGCGCATTGAATTGACCCCCATCTTGCAAACGGAGCGTATCAGCGGTACTGGCATGAAAACTCCCTTGTACATCTAGCTTTGCATGAGGGCCAAACAGGATGCCAGACGGATTCAAGAAATACAAATCAGCATGAGGCATGCTTGAGCGAATGAGGCCATCAATGTTTGATGGATTACCGCCCGTGACACGACTGAATATATTATTGACATTGGAAGGGCCCGAAAAATGAGCACTTTCATGACTTTGCAAGTTAAA
>JAYQWI020001098.1:0-4915 GCA_035871815.2 Candidatus Parabeggiatoa communis | reverse complement strand
ACGTGATGCCTCGCGTCTCTCTTATTCTTACAAATAAAATAGCCTCTTGTTTTCGCAAAGCTAATTTTAATTCATAACTTATTGATTTTAATATTAAAAAATAAAATAATATTTTTAAGTCTTTGAATAGACAGCGTTTTTATAATTTATTTTCAAAAACAATAGGTTATATGATTTACGAAGGTATTGTTTTATTGAGGTGAATTAAATAAAACCTTTATGTCGCTTGAGAATCACGGCCTTAAAAAGTGTCCTAACTATTGTCATTTTAAAAAAATGACAAAATGAGCCATTCTAAATTTTAAAATGAATCAAGATATTAAAACCTCTTCCACGCCATCAAACCAAGATGTTTGTTTAGTACAAATGCCTTATGGGCCCCTAAAACAGCCTCATCTGGGTTTGTCCATTCTTAAAGCAACGCTCAAGGATACCGAGATCACAGCCTCGGTTTTTTATGCCAATTTTTTGTGGGCAGAAGAAATCGGTGTTTATATTTATAATCATATTTCTGATAGTGAGCGGTATAATTTGCTGGGGGAGTGGATTTTTTCTGAGGTGGCTTTTCCCGATTTTAAACCTAATCATAATGAATATTTTCACCATGTCCAAATCAGTGTGCAACGCTTAGAAAATTTCCTAGCGCGTATTGATGCCCAGAAAAGTGCCCAAGTGTTACTTTGGGAACTGCGTCAAAGCGCAAAAGCTTTTATCAATCATGCCGCTAAGGAGATTTTATCGTTACAACCGCGCATTGTGGGTTGCACGTCCATGTTTCAGCAACACTGTGCGTCATTGGCTTTATTAAATAAAATCAAAGCCTTAAAACCCGATATTGTGACAATGATAGGAGGGGCTAATTGCGAAGGGTCTATGGGAGTGGTGACTCACCAAAAATGCCGTTGTGTTGATTTTGTGGTATCAGGCGAGGCTGATCTGATTTTTCCGAGATTATGCGAACAAATACTCCTATCAGGACCGGGCTTGACAATTCAGGAATTACCAGAGGGTGTATTGGGCCCGGTTCATCGTCGTCATGGTGGGTACGCACTGGTGGAAAAATATCCGCCCAGAGCTAAAGTCATGGACCTGAAAAATTCTCCCATGCCGGATCATGATGATTATTTTAATCAATTGCAAGTTTCTAGCATTGGCGATATGATTATTCCAGCCATTCCGATTGAAACTTCCCGGGGCTGTTGGTGGGGCGAAGTGAGTCATTGTGCCTTCTGCGGCATTCAAGGTGACAATATGAGTTATCGTTCCAAAGCACCGAGTCGTGTGATCGAGGAATTGGAATATCTGTCACAGCGATACCAAACCAAAAATTTTTTTGTAGTCGATAGTATCCTTGATATGCAATACTTTAAAACGGTTATCCCAACGCTGGCGGAACAGCAAAAAGGCTATAATATTTTTTATGACACCAAAGCCAATTTAAAACACGAACATTTACAGAAAATGGCTGAGGCGGGTATCCGCTGGATTGAAGCTGGGATAGAATGTTTGGATGATACGTTGCTCAAAAAAATTGGCAAGGGTAGCACCGTCTACCAAAATATTCAATTGATGAAATGGGCGCGGGAAATGGGTATTTTTAATTGTTGGCAAATGCTGTATGATATTCCCGGAGAAACTGACGATATTTACCTAAGATTGCTTGAATGGTTGCCCAACATTTCACATTTACAGCCACCTTCTAATCTGTGGTTTTTTGAATATCATCGTTTTAGTCCCGTTCATCGGCAACCGGCTCTTTTTGGTTTGAAACTCTCCCCCCACCGTTCTTATTCTTATGTTTATCCTTGGGATGAGCAAGCCCTAGAGAATTTTGCCTACTATTTTTATGACGATAGAAAAGATCAACGGCCAATTTACCTATTATATGATAACCGGGAATTGCAACGCCCAGGCTTACGCGCTTTGCGTGAGAGTATCAAAAGTTGGCAACGGGAATGGGGGGCGGAAGGTTTAATCCATAATCAGCCTAAAAAGGGGTTTGAGCCGGCCACGTTGGTGATGATTGATGATGGAGAACAAATAGAAATCACTGATACGAGGGCGTGTGCCATCCAAGCTAAATTTTATCTCAATGGGTTATCTCGACAAATTTATCATATCTGTGATAAGGCCCGTAAACCAGAAGGTATTTTAAGGACACTTCACTCAACATATCATATCAATTGTACTTTGGATACTATTGAGCCGATTGTTCAACTGTTGTGTGAACAAAAATTATTACTTAAACTGAATGGCTATTTTTTGAGTTTGGCCGTGCGTGGACCATTGAAATCAATGCCCAGTCTCGCTGATTCGCCCAGCGGCGGCATTAAGAGCGTCGCCTACGCCAAAACGAGAACACACCGCTTGACTCCATCACAGTAAAATAGTATTTAAAAAATTATCACGTTGCCAATGATTTTTTAATTTGCAATTTATATAATTACTAATTACCAATTACCAATTACATAAATGACCACTAGCTTCAATGGATCGCTATAATGATACCTTGGCTAAACTCAACCAAGCACTCACAGAAAACCCAAACGACATACGTGTTCTTGCTAACCGTGGTGAAACTTATCGACTGATGGGCCGTTATAACGAAGCGGTGGCGGACTTTAGCCGAGTCATTGACTTAGAGCCTAACCACGCTTGGGCGATTGCCCACCGAGGCGCGGCCTATCGCGGGATGAAACGTCAAGAGGCCGCGTTGACTGACTTAAACGCAGCTATTGACCTCAAACCCAACTACGCTTGGGCACTCATTCATCGGGCTAATATTTATACCATGATGAGGCACTATGAAGAGGCATTGGCTGATGTTGATAAGGCTATTGCTATTGATAAAAACGTGATGCCCCATTGGCCAGGTGAACGTGGATTGTTACTCACTTATCTTGGGCGTTATGCACAGGCCATTGAGTGTTGTGAGCAAGGCTTGAAAGAAAATCCAGATGACTTTATTACTCTGTACACATTAACCGTCATCAAGGCTCGTCAGAACGGACTGATCGAGGCCCAAGCCGACATCAACAAAACGCGAGCGGCCGCACAAGCCATGCTCAATACGGAAGAACGGGCCCTTGCTCTTTACCGACTTGCTGGATTGGCCGCCCTTGAGGGACAGCGTGACCAAGCCTTGGACTATCTCCAACAGGCTATTTTACTTGGAGAAGAGCCTCGTGGATTAGCGCATCATGATCTGGCATGGCTTGATATGCGCGATGTTCCACGTTTTCAGTCGTTAATCGGTGAGACCACAGTGACATAAATTACTATAAATCAAACTGATTAAAAATATGAGAAAATAGTGTACAATAGTGTGTTTTTTAAACGCTGCCCAGCAGCGTATTTTTGTAATTGAGGCACTCAGTCGAAACTCTTGGTCTGATTTTGTACCACCGAGTCCTCATACCTTCTGAAAATTTCTGAAAATTTTGTCATTTGTTATATTTCCGTGGACTGGCTTTACTTAATTCATTGAAATTGTTAGATGTCAACAAGTTTTCCGACGTTTTGAGAAACCTTTTCAACTAAAGTCGAGGTGTTGAAAGATGATTAATTGCAATAGTGATGAAATTCAGTCTCTTCGCCATCAAGGAGAAAGTTACCTGACTACAAGTCGCCAAAAATTGGCAGCGGGTAATAAGAAAGGGAGTCAAGAGGCTGCTAATGCGGCGGAGCGTTGCTTTACCGAGGTTATTGATGATAAGAACAGCCCTTCCTGTTGGGCTTACGCCCACCGAGGTGAGGCTCTCCGTTTTCTAGGGCGCTACGACGATGCCGTGAAGGATTTTCAGACGGCCATCGATCAGCCAGACGGTACTGCTAAGAACTATGCTTGGGCCTATGCCCACTGGGGAGAGGCTTTACGTGATAAGCAAAAAGCTGAAAATGCGCCTGATTCCCCAGAGGCTCGAGAGAAGTTTTCTGAGGCCCTCTCCCAAGATCCGAACTATGCTTGGGCTTATGCCCACAGAGGGGCAACCTATCACGTATCGCCAAGCAGCCCTGATTCTGATCTTGATGCGGCACTAGGGGATTTTTCCAAAGCCATCGAATTGTACAATCAATATCTCGAACAACCAGGATACTGCACTGGTAATGGATACGCTTGGGCCCGCTCTTGGCGAGGCTGGGTTCACTTCGTCAAGTTGCTGAGAGACTCTGATGAGAAGTGCAATGAAGGTATCGGGGCCTATTATGATCTTCTCGTGGCGATAACAATTGATCCGAATATCGTAGCTCTTGAGTGGCGATGTGAAGTAGAAAATATTATGGCGAAACACAATGTGGTGGTTAAATAGGCCAATTTAGTGTCTGTCGCATCATGGGCTTATTGGAAATCAAAGCCGAACGAGGTTTATGCTTTTTTTACTAAGTGTGAGCAATGAACAACTTTATTAAAGGAGAACTCAACCATGAGTAATCTATTTTCGTTTTTAACTGATTTGGCAGTCAATCCAAAACAACAACGGGAATTTGCAAACACGCCAGACACGGTAATGAAGGTGGCTGGATTATCTGAATTGGAACAGACTTTGCTCAAGAGTGGAAATAACGCTGTTGCTGCAAGCTTTGCTGATGAACTGTTTCAGGCTGCTTTTGTAACAGCGGATCCTAATCCGGATCCGTTGCCTGATCCTGATCCACTCAGCGGAAAAGGCAACTACTTTGTTCACCAATATGCCTAAATAACAATTATACCCAATGCGGACATCAACTTAACTTTCTCCTATCCCCTAGCATCTCCCTTGGGGAGAAAGAAGGTTAGGGATAGGACATCAAAAAGTTCAAATTGTAACCGCGTTCAGTATAGTTGTGATGATAGATAAGAGGGAAGGAGTAATAATATACTCAGCACCCTAAAAAAGGTAGTCCCTACAAACCAGTGGCGGTATTAAAAATCAAT
>JAYQWI020001097.1:0-4949 GCA_035871815.2 Candidatus Parabeggiatoa communis | reverse complement strand
ATGCTTGCACAAAACCGCTGAGGTAAATCACAATGTTTCGTATTATCACACTCACATCCTGTCTATTTTTACTGCTGCCTGTTTTATTACAGGCAGAAACCCAGCCAGAACTCAATATCAATCCGGCTATATTAAGCGCGTTAAGTCAACCCGTGATTATTAATAACTTACCGCTTAATTCATCAGTCAATTATACTTCAACTGAATTTCAAAAAGAATTTTCCGATTTGCTGACGGCCTACCAAAAAGAGATAAAAGCGAGTCATGATCTGGTTCATTCTCAACGTACTGCTGTCAATTTATTTTCAACCTTGATATCAGGAGCCAGTTCATTAAGCCTGCCTCCAGCACTTTCAATTCCAGTCATCGTGGCGACGACTGCTGTCCAGGAAATGATCAATGCCAAAATCACTCAGTTTGATAACAGCATGAAAAAACGGGCAAGCAATGCCGTTAAAACCAAATTATCTAAATTAAGCGCAAATGTTAAACCAGAAGCGTGGGTCAATGAACACTTTAAAGCTGAATTAGAACAGGTTCCAAGTGAGCTTTTACCAGAGGTTAATCAGTATCTGATTGAAGCCGTTAAGAGGCAATTACAAAAAACGGATAACACTTTGAAAGCCCATTTGCTTGAAAATCAAGATGCTATTCAAGATTTAAAAACAACTGATCAGCAATTTGAATCTGATATTGAAATCTTAACTCAGGGCATTCAAGTACAAAGAAAGTATCAAAAAAAGTTAAATGCAAAACTTGAGACAATCAAAACAACACAAGGGGAATTAATTAACGATCTCAATGAATTTCAAAAAATCACAACGGATAATCTTGAGCAAAATCGTGATGCCATTCAGCAAAACCGTTTCAAAATAACTGAAAATGCGGATAATATCAGTGGTTTAGCAAGACAGGCTTTAATGAATATGAACCCCAAAGAACAACTTGCCGCATTAGATCATTCAATATTTGCTAAAGCGGTTACTGAGCAAGAAAAAGCCGCTATTCAAATTCAAGCACGACAACAACACACTTTAGAAGAGATTCAAGGTTTTGCGAGTGATTTGGGTTCCATAGCGGTTATTGCCAATAATATTGGATTACCTTCACAGATCACACAACCTTTAAATAAAATCACTTCAGTAGTGACTTCTGTTGTTACCTCTATAGCTTTGTTTGAATCGGGCAAGATTTTAGGCGGTATTGCTGCATTGACTTCTATTTTTAAAATCGATCAAAAAAGTGCTGAAGAAATGATGATGGAAAACCAGCAAAAAATGATGAAGAGCATCAAAGATATTTTAGATGGACAGCAGGTTTTAGCCGCTAATCAAAAACACATCATGAAAGGTATAGCAGGATTATTTAAAGGACAAAAGACGATTGTCAATAATCAGGCCCTGATCATAGAAGGTGTCAAAGATATTTTGGAAGGACAAGGTATTTTGGCAGAAAATCAAACTCGTATTATAGACGGTATTAACGGCTTATATGAAGGACAACAAGCGATTTTAACCAATCAACAAAGCCTTTTTGAAAACCAAAAGCAAATTACTGAAAATCAAAAACAAATCACCCAAACGATCATCGAAGTTGGCAATACACTGGCAAAACAAATTCAAGCAAACCAAAAACACATTTTTAATCGTTTTGACCGATTGGAAAGAAATCAAGCCTTTTTAGCGACACTAAATCGTTGGCAAATTATTGACGATTTTAATGCTTGCGAACGTATTCAACGTTTATTACAGACTGAATTTCCTGATACCATTTTGAATAAAAGGACTTTTAATCTCAATGAGGCCAGTCAATATATTGATCACGTCATTAATGCTAACCACTTGATTAACCAAAAATGGCAGAATTGTAAAACGGGTATGATTGACTTAATATCCATCGCAGATGAATTACACATCGCCTATCAATTAAAAAGCGTTATTGGCAATAAAGATAATCCAAGTCGTGATATTCAAACGTTTATTGAACAGTTCTATATTCCGGTATTAAAAATCCTGCTTGCTAATTTAAACAGCATTAACTTAAATAATGGGCAAGAACTTGTACAAGCCCTATATAACCCAGCTTTTACAACGAAATCCTTAATCGAAAAACAAGAAACAATCAGCGCATGGCGAATCAAAAAATATCAGAAACGTTTAAAAAATAAATGGCTAAAATTGATGGAACACCCATTACATTCTCAAACCCTCATCAAAGATGCCAAACGTATTTTGAACGTTTTTCCGTTATTAGATGCTGATAATGGTACAGGCCAAGTTCGGTTTCATCCTGTTCAAAATTTGGATTTAACAACCAGTAGCGGCTATGAGATTATCAATGAATTAGCGATTTTAATTGATTTCGCTATAGCAATGGAAACTTTAGCCAGTGGAGATATACTGTTACCAATATTAGACACGGTGCTATGGCAACAAAATCAAACAGAAGCCGTTCTCAATATCCTTAAACATAATCCAATGCTGGCTAATAACTTCATTCTCTATAGTTTGCAAAAATATCTCGTCGCGCCCTCAACCGTAGTTGGCTATGCTTACGCTTATAAAATAACCGATAATATCAATCCAATGAAAGAAGTGTTTAAAAATCCCCTTAAAGGAAAAATCCACTTCAAACAAGATAAATGGCTCTTAATCATTGGTGATCACCCATTTTCCATGCCAGAACCCGATATATTGATGCAAGGGAAACTCGTCTATTTTCCTAGTCTTTACGAATTGCTAGAACTTAGGAAACAAATTGCTCAAATTATATTTGACTATAAATTTTTTATGACTAAATTGAAACCCAGTCAAAAAAAGCTTTTAGCTGATATGTTGCAGTGAAATTCGCGTAAAAATGTACTTGTAGAGACGCACGGCCGTGCGTCTCTACACGGCAGTGCGTCTCTACTTTGTTTCAGACAATACCCAAAATCGGCTTTTATCCAATCTCAAACGACCCGCCTTTTTCAAGGTTTGAAGCGTATTTTTGATTTTATTCTGTTTCAGGGTTAATCTATCAGGTAATTTATCGGAGAGCATTTTTTCAAAATCACTCAGATGCCCTTTCTCAAACTTTTTCAAATAATCCACAATCATTTTTTGGCACTCCTCATCATCAACGCCTCTTGACGAGATGTGCAAATGAGTGCTTTTCCCTTTTATTAATTTACGCCTTCGCAATAAATTGACTTCTTCAGACGAAAGCTGTTTCTGTTTTTGCACCTTATCAAGCAGAATGACTTCAGACAATGACAGAGTCGGTAATTGGGCAAGCACTTTCGCATATTCCAGATCGAGTATTTTTCCCGTAATTTTCATCGCCACCCGGTTATCCGCAAAATGATAATCCGGCATGGGAAAACGTTTGTCACGCTGAATCGTGAACATTCTTTTTATGCCGCTACCTATCGTATCAATCATATTGAGCGTTACCATAGCCTGAGCCAAAAACGGATTTCTATATAATTCCTGTGGGGCATTCTGTTCAATGACGCTCGAAACATTTTCAGGGATAAAGGAACCCACATTCGTAAAAAACAATTCGCCGTCTTCTTTTTCAACGACATTGATGCGGCCTGATAAGGTATAATCTTGATGAGCAATACAATTGTGTAATGCCTCTCTTATAACATAAGGATCATACTGATCCACTTCTTCAGGAAAGAGGGAACCATTCATATAGCGGTATTTCAACTTTCTGATTTTGTCGTAAACCTCATCAACAGAAAGGATAAAAGGACAGCTAAAATGCTGGAAATCTTTTTCCACATTCTCTTTGTCTTTTAATATCCAAGATATTTTGGCAATAGCGGGGCTGATAAAATGTTCCGATTCCGATTCGCCCAGCAGAATAATCGCGGCACGGGTTATTTTGCCTCGTATAGCCAGCTTCACTTTGTTTAAAAACGTGATATCGTCCCATTGATTAATGTCATTGGACAAAGTAGGATTTTTACTTTGGTATAATCTCCTTGCGCGAACAAGTGCCTTTGAAGATAAATCGTTAATACTCGCCTCTTCACAAATACCTGCACTCCAATCAGTTGTAACCGATTGACTGCGAATACGCTCAAGTTCATCTATATTCAAAGCACTTAGGGATTCGCCATTTCGTCCGTAATAATGTCCTTTCCAGGCAACCGGTATTCCCCTAGGTGCGGGCGGTATGCTAAAAAGCAATAGTCTTCCTTCAGGATGATTAAGCTCATAAATTTCTCTAAATGTCAGGGAATGGGTAGTCTGTGCCGCAACCTCATATTTTAAGCTTTGTAAATCAGCAGCTTGAGTACGAAACTGAGTACCCACTATTGATTTATCCGAATCTTTCACCCCAAAAATCAACCAAGCTTCATTTTGATTAAGCAAATTGGCTTCATTACTTAGGGCACTGAAATATTTGCCAAGCTTTGAAAAATCATATTGTTTTTTGGCTTCCTTAAACTCCACCACTTCGTTTTCAGACAAGGCACAAAGCCGAGTCAGTTGTTCTAATAATTTTTGTTCATCCATAGTATCATTATCCATTATTAATGGTATTAAACCCATAAATCAGAATGGGTAATGATTCTTTTAACAATTGATCATTAATTTTTTGATTATAGAGCATTTTTAAAGGGTAATCTAACTTAAAATTATACCCTAAATTTTGATTCGCCCCCAAAATTCGTTGGTTAACAAAAATAAATTAACCTTTTTTTAATCTCGAATAGAACACTGATGAAACTGATTTTTGCTGTTCACAAATTTTCATTACAAATTTATTTTACTACAGGCTTGTCAAGTAGAGACGCACGGCCGTGCGTCTCTACTATATTCGCCCCGACAAGCCCTTATTCTTATTACAAGCTTTTTAGTTGTTTGATTTCCTCTTTACTGAAGTCGGTTGCCTGAGTGATGATTTCCATATCTATTCCCATTTTCAGCAGGTTTATTGCCGTCTTTTTTCTG
>JAYQWI020001096.1:0-11481 GCA_035871815.2 Candidatus Parabeggiatoa communis | reverse complement strand
AAAAAAAGGTCATTATCAATCTCGGTGGGCGCATTTCTAAAAAAAGGGTCATTATCGCGATTTTCGTTCCAAATTTATTTTGCTGCTCTTTTCAAACCAAATTTATTTTGCTGCTATTGAGATTGATAATGACCCTTTTTTTGGGAATGCGCCCTATTTTAATTAGCTATTACTTATCATATTTTTTTAAATCAAAGGTTTACAAAAAACGTGTTCATCAAGTATTACCCATATTTTGATAATGACACCATTCCATTTAATGGCCCCAGTGCCATAAGCAATTCTTGTTTGTCATTCATTCCTATTCCATTCCCACACAACATTTCATGTTACACAGCATTAGACGTGTAATGTTCAGCCAACCCATCTATCCTACCGCCTAATTTCGCTTTTCGGCCTTTTCGGTTTTTGGCCTTTTGCGAGAAAAAGGCTAATAAAAATCAGAAATCAGCCACCTAAAACGCTATCACTGTATCGCATTTAACAAAAGTGTCATATTGATTTAATCCCAATGCAACGTTTAAGGACTCACTCTACTTGACTGCTTTAAATAATAATACGCACTCATTTCTGTTTTTCGGGCAAACCGTATGCAAGAAGAAATTTATACCGTGATTGCCACTATCAAAAACTTTATCGCCAACAATGAGCCCCATCAGGCGGCCCCCATCATGGCACAAGTGACTTTTAAAAATGACATTAAGAGACATTCGGCAAGCACTGATCTAACTCTTTTACACAAAGCTGTTGAACATTTGAAAATATCAAGCCAAGGCCATCCAGAAACGACGGCAAGGGCCTTGGATATCGCGACTCAGTATCTTGAAGACAATGGTGTGATTTTAATTTTGAATTGCGAAACGACGTAACGAAGTCATTGTGAACCGAAATCAAGCTTTGCTAATCGCGTGTGTCAATCCAAAAGTCACTGTAAATGATAGTGCTGGTAATTGGACAATTGAAGGTTTAGTTGAAGGTGATTATCTGGTAACGCTTATTAAAGAAGGGTATTAAGAGTTTACTTGAAGGGTTACGCGGCAACAAGCGCGTACATTGGAAGGGCAAATCAGACAGATTTTAAAAACTTGTCAGGTTTTATTAAACGCATTTAACATCAAATGTACTCTATTTGGTACTTACCTTGTGATGCATGTTGGTAGTATCATGATCGCTCGCTCAAGGCATCAAGTGAGTGAGTCTCTGTTCATTTTTCATTCTGTGAGATTAGACTTGTGCCTTAATGCCGTTTTTTTTCACATACCCTTACCCCAACGGTATCTTCTGCTTAAATACCATGAGGGCTGGCTTAGTTTTCGATTTTCAGATGTATTAACTAACTGTTTGTGGCACTGTATTTTAAAGTGACGTTGCCCAAATGCGCGGGGCGGAGACTGGCATCACCGCCACCGCGATCTTATCTATCGCGGTAAACTTATCAAAAAAAATTAAAAATGAGAACGAATCAATACCAGATGATTTATTACGACACGACAGATAAAAAATCAGTGAGTTTAACGAAACCGTTAACTTTACCAATTAATTGTACATTGAAATGTTGATTGGAAAGTAAAAATTTAACAGAAGCGTTAAATCTATTTAATATACAAATGCAACACTTGAGTGCTTAACTTGTGGTTACCATTAGTCGTATTATGCTCGTTTTTGTAGCCCCAATACCATTTAGTCTCGGGCAAACACGCAGGTATGCCCCGATAAAACATAGGCATAACCAACGGGTTGATGTCCAATTTTTATAACAGAATCCTGAGTTAACGTGAAGGTTGTCCCCAGCCCACGTCTCCTTTAACAGGGAGAAAATTTTAACGATACCATCATGTTAACAAGCAAGGGTAGTGAGGTTACAACGGACGTTGTCCCTCACTAATTTATTTTTTGGGTTCACAGACATTAGAATTGGTTTTATCAAACAAACTGTGTGGTTTTTATAGATATGAAAATCATCACAGTGTGCTGATTTTCAGCACGTTTTTACTAAACGAGAAAGTTTATTTTATTAAATGAGAAAGTTTATTTTATTAAATGAAATATTCTATTTGAGGAACTTGCAAAATGCCAAAAAACGGGCTTTGGAAACGACGAAATTGGGCCATTTAAAATGAGTTTTGCAAGAGACTCATTTATATAATTCTTAATACTTTACAATGGCCTAAAATATGCTATCTTTAATTACAATAATGAGAGAGATAATTTACCAATTTATTAGGAGACTGCTCATGAAATATAGTAAACCACACGAGTTTGTCACTGAAGCAATAGAAGAATCCAATCTTACTAAGCAAGTTGATGCCGCAATTAGGTCAGAAAATAATAATTTTATTGTCCAAGCTTTGCTTTCTGATGATGCTAAATTAGTCAAGGTAGTACATACAAGAGTCCATCTGTTTTGTGATATGAAATCAACGCTTTGTTATGGCTGAGATGACAAAATTTCCCCACCACCCTTTGTCAATCCTTTTCCAACTACGAGAACAAAGGCTGCTTCAAAAACGGACAAGATAATGACTGATCACTGAATTTTGCCTGGAGAGACCACTACTTATGTCACGCTACTTGATTTTAACTTTAGCGCGTTGTCAATTTTATCCTCAACCAAGCTGTTATCGCTACAATTTATTAAAACGCCTGTTTGATATTATTATGTCCGGGTTGTTGCTGATTTTCTTCAGTCCCTTATTACTTATTGTGATGGTGTTGATTTATCTAAATTCGCCTGGCCCCATTTTTTTTCCCCAAAAAAGAGTAGGGAAACACGGGAAATTATTTGTGATGTGGAAGTTTCGTTCTATGTCTATAAATGCGGAACAATGCAAAGCTAACTTATTGAAAAATAATGATATGTTAGAAGGTGTTCTCTTTAAGATAAAAAACGATCCACGTATAACACCTCTAGGTCGATTTATTCGCAAATCTTCTATAGATGAAATCCCACAACTTTGGAATGTGTTGCTTGGCGATATGTCTTTAGTGGGCCCACGTCCACCATTACCCGATGAAGTAGAACAATATACGTCTTATCAACGTCAGCGTTTAGAAATCACGCCTGGTATCACCTGTTTTTGGCAAATTTCAGGTCGTTCCGAAATTCCTTTTCCACAGCAAATCGAAATGGATTTACACTACATTGCAACGCAGTCATTTTGGACTGACATTTTGATATTGATTAAAACGGTTCCTGCTGTTTTAATTGGGCGCGGTGCTTATTAATCAATAAGCGAATAGCAATGTTAAGGTTCGTGTAGCGGTCAACAAGATGTTGTACGCCATTTTGCTTCGCAAATAGCAAATCAGGTCAATCAAAAATGATTCAATTTGTTAATTAGAATTGATTTGTTATGGAAACGGTTAGTAAGTACTGAACCACAAATAAACAGGTATTTTACCGCAAAGAGACGCGAGGCATCGCGTCTCTACGAAACCGCGAATTGTAGAGACGCGATCGCGAAGCGTCTCTAATTACAAATAAACATTGCTTCTATTAAAATACCTGAAAATTTATGCTTCAGTACTTATTGAACCGCAATCGAAGCATTACTACGAGCTAATCCTTTGTTATATAAAAGATATTTTTTAGTTATGATTAAAAAAGCCTTCCCAATTTAAAACAGCAATGGAAACAATGGAAAAATCTAATCTAATTTAATTAATTAGATTTGATTGCCATCTAAAACAAGACGGAAATGATAAACACGCTGCGCTTTATACTCTGGCGGCAAACGCTTATTAATGGCAGTGGTATTACCCTTATCCTTGGGATTAGGATTCAGTAATCCATGTTCATTGCAAGTCTGCTTGATAACCTTTGGTTTTTTACCAGCAGACATATCCTGATTGAGCACCTCAGGAAACACATAGAAGTCCGTCACCCCTTTATCCAAGGAATCCTTAAATCCCGCTAAATCAGAGCGTAGTTCTTGTGATTTATCCACCAAATCTAACTCTAAAAACCGCTCGAAGTTGTTTCTAAAAAACTGGTACACTTGGTTGAGTATCACCTGTTCTTTATGATTGACTAAATCGGCACCACGGGCATGTTTGGAAGACATCGGTGTTAATGCCAGTTTGATTTGTTGCACAGCCAAATCGACCGTTGTCTTCACAAAATTTTGGTTTTTTTCATCTAGCTGCTGTGGCGGAACGGCGCTTAATGCCAGCCGGGTTTGTTGCGTCACATAATCGACAATGGCATGAAGCGGATCATCAGTTTCATCCTCCAATGGTTCCGTTGTCGATTGTAATTCTTTAAGCCGATAAGTCTTGAGAAGGTGGACAGCTTCCTTTCTTAACTCACACGCCTTGGGCTGTTGAGAGAGCATGGTAATCGTTATCACGCCTTCATCGTTGAAAACGCGCTCTTCACGTCGTATGCCACTCGCAGTGGTCATTTTGATTTTGGTTGAGTACTCCTCAAGTTCCTCCTGATGCAGTTGATAGATTTTTAAAACGCTTTTGCGTGGTGTGTCATAGTCCAACGCTTGTCCAATTGAGTCAGATGTCAACCAACTCTCACCGTTTTGGTGAATGATAGGGTAAGACTCGCCATCAAATAGCAGTGTAAAAAAGGGTTGAGATGGCGTAGTTTGAAAGGGTTGTGTCTCCAAAATCGAACAGACGGAATCGAAAGTCGCCCCTTTGTACCATTCCCCGGTTTTCTCGTAAAAACTCAATCGCTTCTGCAAAGCTTGTTCAATAGCTTCAAAATTGAAGCAAGAGGGTGAAATGTATTGATGTGTCATGCGTAGCCCACTGAAGCTCTCAATGTCAGCAATACGCTTTTTTGGTTTTTTATCCTGTCCAATTTTGACGAGTCCGAGTTCGTTTTCGATCACGTAAACGTAGCCAGGTTCGGTATTAGAGTTGTTTTGCATTAATGGTATGTACTCCTAGATGTGTGAATAGCCACACAACCCATACTTGCCAAAGCAAATAGAATTGGCAAAGCATAGATTTAAGGCGTGGCATGGTGACGAATGATAATCGTTCGATTGCCTTGTTTGGGAATGATTGGTGTTTCAACGCCAAGTCATTCCCGCTTTATCATCAGTTATCAGTTATCAGTTATCAGTTATCAGTTATCAGTTATCAGTTATCAGTTATCAGTTATCAGTTATCAGTTATCAGTTATCAGCTATCAGTTATCCGTTATTTATTAATAAAGTTTTGGGGTAATCTTTACAAACCCCTTATCAAATATTCTTCTCTGGGGAATTGGGAGTTCATGTGTGGTTACCTACCCAAAGACAGCCAAAAAATCCAAATTCTTGAGCCTTGTCGGCGTTTTCGTTTTTAGAGAAAATGCTCAAAATGAACAAAAATAGTACAAAATAGGATTAAAATATTGAGTCGCACATTAACGTAAGTTATTGATTTTTAAAATAGGCTTGGGTTTGTAGGGACTACCAAAAAAACAATCGGTTAATCAGTTATTGGTTACCGTTCCTAATGAACCATTCCTAATAAACCATTCCTAATAAACCATTCCTAATGAACTATTCAAAAATGACAATTTTTTCGCGCTGTAAATATTATGGCTACTCTCGTTTGAGCAAAGTTGCCATCCCGGCGAATATTATGTTACTGCTGTCCCTTCAAGGCTCACTTACACCAAATGAGGTGCAAGTTTGCGAATCTATTGTGCCATTGCTGCATCAATGAAGGTATCATTACTGAGAATTGCAAAGCGAAATCAATGATCAATGATCAATTATCACAGCTCAATTATCAATCGGTTATTTAAAACCTTGGTGACTATTATATACCAAGATTTATAGATTAAACAAACTATATTATTTTGATAACAGTAGCTACTTTGCAAGTTGTTGCAACATGCCGTGATAAGCCATTGGAGCCATAAGCTTGAGGGCGCGTAGCATTTATAGTTACAATCCGTATAGTAAAACGGTGATCATACACATAAATCGCTTTCAAAAGCAAGCACCACAATCGCTAACACCATTGGAACGCAGACCACTATAACGGCCAGCATCTCTGGCATCCCCTGCCTGCTGTACGCGCAAACCCTTATTCAAATACCTCAAAGGCGTTAAGAAACCATTAACAATTAATCATTAAATAATTCATAATTCACAATGTAGACACTGGCTAGTAGAGTGGGATTGATTCAAGTCAAATTCTCTAAGGGCTTGCTCGGGGATTGACCCTACAAGCCGGATTAAACGTAGGGGTAATTCCTTGTTGTTGTCCTTGAAATAGACCCTTTCCCACTTAATGATCCCAGTGCCTTCCTAATGAACCATTCCCTATTTATTTAATTGATAACGGATAACGGATAACGGATAACGGATAACGGATAACGGATAACGGATAACGGTTCTATCTTTTAAAGATTTTTAAAGGATAATCAGGCCACTGTTTCTTAAGTTTTTGGTAAGTTTGCTTAGCCTGTTCAAGGCTCGTATAATGCAACCCTTTACCCGATTCACACCATCCATTTCCTGACCATTCCTGAGGGGATTGAGAATCGAATACTAAGCAAATGACATAACTTGGTGCTGCAGAGCGGGTACTTTTTGATCCTGTTATCTTGTGTTGTGATTTGTCAGTTTTATCGAACGATTTCAAGGAGGCTATGTTGTTCTTTTTTTCTTTCTTGCCTTCCTGAAATTGCTTGGAGGTATCTATAGTATCCTCTTCATCTATTTGTGCTAATTTTCTTTCTAGTTTCTCAATTTCATCAAGATCGCGCAAATCACTGTAGTCACTTTTCTGTTTAGATACGCTATAACTATCAATTTGTTTCAATATTGATTCGAGTTTTTTTATTTCTTCCACAAAATCATTAAAGTTATTTAATGACATATCCTGAGTGTCTTGTTCAACTTCCAAGTTTTTCAAACGTTGTTCTAGTTCTTGGGTCATCATGGTCATTAAAATCCTCCTTCCTTTTGAACTAGGGTGTCTATATAAATCCTATAAAAATTGAGGATTCTCAATTTTCCCTCAATCTTGTGTTATTAAAGTCGCTACGGCCTAAGTGTGGCCTAAACTAAAAACGAACTACTGAAAAATCGACGAAATAGTGTCGTCAACATGAGCTTAAAAATGATCTTGTTACCCACTAAAAAATCGGTTTTTGTCTGATAGACGACACACTGACACAAATCACATCACCACCATCGGATAAAACAAAAATGGAATAGGTAACAATACTCAGTATAGAAAATCAGAACAATTTTGCCCAATGTTCAAGGGTAATGGCAAAAGAAGAATCGGCGAATTAATAAGCAAGCCGTTATGAAAAATAAATAACGACATCAGCACTATTATTTATTATGAATTGTAAAGAGTGAATTGTAAATGGATAGTCAGTTCCAAGCTTAAGTTTTTGTGTGCAAAAACTTAAGCTTAGAAATTATCAGATTTCAATCATCATCACAACCCTCGTTTACGCTTCAAAAGCATACACACTATTGTTATGGTTAAAAACGACCCTTGGTTTACGGTAAAAAATACAGCTAATTTATTGAAAAACAATCGTTTTTGGGGTATGTCTTTATTGGAGTGGCTAAATCAGATTACAAAAACACGGTTTAAACTTTAAATCAAAAACCTCTGATTTTTTATTTTATGAACTGATGAACTATTAGAAAATTTATTAAGTTTTCCAAATAATAGCCTCAATATTTTTAGAAGTATTTTTTATTGTATGGAAAATGAACGGACAATCTAACAATATTTGTTGTAATAATGATAACAGTGAAGATTCAGATTTCCGATTTTAATCTTATTAAATACAATTCACCTCAATAAATGTCCATAAAAATTTTGACTTCACCTAAAGACAGCTTTGAGAATTCTACCATGCAATTAACACACTCTAAATTGCCCAAGTTGTCCAAAAGCGTCGTAAATAATAAATAGCTGAGTTCATGAACTTATGAATTTATGAACGCCTATCCTTTCAAAAGTATCAAGCCAAAAAGTCACTGTTCATGCCCGTTTTTGTTTTTACTTAAAAAAGGAAAAAAACCGTTATCGGATGTCGGAAGAAAAGCAGCAACAATACGAATATCAAGATCACAAACTTCGATTGACAAATTAATGAGATGCTTCTTATGAAATCAAAAGATTAGAAAATTGTTTTATAATTTGCTCATTGGCAATATAAGAATTATAGCGATTTAATACAAATCATTGATTGACTTTGACTCACAAGTCTATCTTATTGAAAATATTGAATGTTTAGAATTGGGATAGTCACTTTAAATTTAAGCTTTTCATTCACACTTAACAAAATTAATTTTCTGTTCACAATGACTTTGTTTCACAATCCCTATCCTCTATTCTCTATTCCCTATTCCCTATTCCCTATTTACACTATAAGTTTTTGCGTACAAAAACTTTCTTTAGACGCGAACACAGCTTTCAGTTGAGCCCAACTGCCTTTCTAAAACTTGAAAAGGGTAATTTGGCCACCGTTTCTGAAGTTGTCGCAAACATTGATAAGCTTGTTCAGAATTCAAATAACACTTACCCTTACCATGAGCATGCCACTCTTTTCCAGACCATTCAGGCGGTGAATGTGGATGAAACATTAAGCAAACAACGTACCCATGCTTTTGAGAATGAGTGTGTGATATCGATACCGTATTCAATTTTTCCTGAGTCGTTTTTTCGTTATTTGTCAAGAGCAACGGGGATACTTTTGTCTCCGTTTTCTTGTGCATCAATGTTGTTTTGAGTTGATGAACTTGTGTTTCTAGTTCGTGCATAGTCTTTAACATACCGTTTAGACGATCTTGTTCGCTTTCAAGAATTTTCAAACGTTGCGTCAATTCATCATTGGGGGTTTCCATCAAAATCCTCCTTTTGTGTGGTCTTAAGTACAATTGTCCACAGGACAATCGCCTATAAAATGAGGTTTTTTTTATGAGTCACTTGATATTGGGTGGACAAGCGAACAGCCCCTTTTATTAATAAAAGCTCGGTACATCATTGCTTGCCCACCTTGCCAGCCCAGCACCTCAACTTGATTAATGAGGTCAGCATTCATTTCGATGTTCAAGTTTTTTAACAAAAACTTGAAGTTCGGATAGAGTCCACATAATAATGCTATAAAATACAATAGATTACGTTTTTTGTCCTATAGCAATATTTTTTTGTCAAGACTAGAGAGATTTTACCAAGTTATACTGTATGCTGTTTTAAGAATAGATAAAGAAAAATCTTGCGAGTAAAAGTGATCGTTGTTGTTTTATTTTTTTGAGGGCGAATAACGATAGCAAATAGCAAATAACAAATAACAAATAGCGAATATAGATGTTCAGAAAAATAATTTGATCTATTTTGCCGTAATTATCTGAAAATATATAGTAAAAAAAAGATTCGCCACCATTAGCGTAGCGAACCTACGAGAAGTTATTCGCTATTCGCTTTGCAAATTTTATTTAACTTAATTCATAATTATAAATTAATAACTTAATTAATAACATAATTCATAATTCATAATTAACAATTTATTTGTTGCTTGAATGTGACATTGTCAGAATAATTATACCCTGTTAATTTTCATTTTTCATTTTTCATTCTACTTAAAAATGCTCCCTACAATCGCTATCGTAGGCCGTCCAAATGTCGGCAAATCTACTTTATTCAATGCTTTAACGAAAACCCGTGATGCTTTGGTTGCCGATCAACCCGGCCTCACTCGTGATCGCAAATTTGGTCAAGGGCGTATCGGTGGCAGCCATTATTGGCTAGTTGATACTGGTGGACTTGGTGAAAAAGGCGACGCTATTGTTGAACGCATCAGTCAACAAGCACTATTAGCCGTACAAGAGGCCGATAGTGTCTTATTTTTGGTTGATGGACAAACAGGCTTAACAGTAGTAGACGAAAACCTTGCCCAAAGTTTGCGCCAATTCAATACCCGAATTTACCTGGTTATCAATAAAAGCGAAGGTATAGAAAAAGAATTAGTCAGTGCTGAATTTCATCGTTTAGGCTTTCCTGAAGTGTATGCCATTTCCGCAGCCCACCAACAAGGCATTACAGCCTTAATGACGACAGTGTTATCAACACGCCAAAACGTTTTAGAAAATGAAGACAATTCATCTTGGGAAGAGTTCCTATCCGATAAACAAAGCATTAAAATCGCCATCATTGGCCGACCAAATGTCGGTAAATCTACCCTCGTTAATCGCATATTAGGCTATGAGCGCGTCATCACCTTCGATCAACCTGGAACAACCCGCGACAGTATTTTTATTCCATTTGAACGTGATGAACAACTCTATGTACTGATAGACACAGCTGGTGTGAGAAGACGCGCAAAAGTCTCTGAAAAGATTGAAAAATTTAGCGTCATTAAGGCCCTACAAGCCATTGACACCGCCCATGTTGTTATTATGTTATTGGATGCCCGTGAAGGTATGACTGATCAAGATGCTCACTTACTCGCTTACGCCGTTGATAGCGGAAGGGCTTTAGTCATAGCCGTTAATAAATGGGATGGTTTAGAAAAAAGCCACCGTGAACAAGTACGTTATCACCTAGAAAGGAAATTGCATTTTCTTGATTTTGCCAAAATTCACTTTATTTCCGCGCTACACGGTAGCGGTGTTGGTAACCTATTTACCTCAGTCAATGCCGCATGGCAATCTGCCGAGCGCCGTGTCAAAACACCTTTGTTAAATCAAATTTTAGAACAAGCCATGACTAATCATCCCCCCCCCTTAGTTCATGGCCGACGAATTAAATTGCGCTATATCCATCAAGGTGGACACAACCCCCCCCTGTTTGTGATTCATGGCAACCAAGTCAACACCTTGCCAGAAGATTATAAACGCTATTTAATCAATTACTTTCGCGAAAAATTGGCCATAGAAGGGACACCAATACAGCTGGAATTTAAACAAAGCAGCAATCCTTTCCAAGGCCGTCAAAATACTCTAACACCGCGCCAACGTCAAAAACGCCAACGCATGATACAACATGTCAAAACTAAAAAATAACAAGGGATCGCTCCAAGCGAAAAGAGCGATATCATTGAGGCCGTTGATTCAAAAGCAAGTACAAAGGATTTAAAGAAAACCATAAAATATTCAAGGGCAAGCACACATAAGTGTTCGCCCCTATGTGTTTGCCCCTATGTGTTAGCCCAACATAAGTGTTCGCCCTTTTACTGATAACTGATAACTGATAAGGTAGGAAGCATGTTGATGTACGAAAATGAAACGCAAACCTGGCGTACTCAAATCGGCAATTGGGTTGAATCAAAACCAGTACTCAATTTCATTATTGGCCTGATTTTAATTAACGCGATCACCTTAGGCATGGAAACCGCACCATACCTTGTTCAAAAATATGGCCAGATTTTACATTTCTTAGATCAAGGGATTTTAGCTGTGTTTGTGATCGAAATTACCTTAAAAGGGTATGCTTATGGCTGGCGATTTTTTAAAAGTGGCTGGAATATATTTGATTTTTTAATTATAGTCATCG
>JAYQWI020001095.1:0-2370 GCA_035871815.2 Candidatus Parabeggiatoa communis | reverse complement strand
GTGACACTGGAAACCTCACTTTCAAGAAGCCAGGGCGCAAAATCATCAATAAAAGTCGTCACCAAACGTTTGAGAGGGCTATCTGTAGCAGCCATAAAAACTCCTGTTTAGTTTAATTTCAAGCATTTTTCGATTGGGTTAAATAAAAAAAATAACCGTGAATCATAACAATCATAATAATCAGCGTTCTATCAAAAATCAACGTGAATCATGACAATCTTTGATAGAACACGGAGAACACAGATTATCATGATTTTCACTAATTTGTGCGTTTTTGATTCTAACAGCCAACAGATCAAACCATTGCTTCACTACAATTGCCCCAAAAGCTGTTCGACACCTTCAATAACCGATTGATTTTGCAATGCCGCGACTCGCTGTTGCCATTCTTCAACGGAACAGGCTTTGAGTTGCAATATTAATTCTTTGCGTTCTAAGCTCTCATCCCATTTCAAAAGCGTTTCTTCTGGTAAAGCCATTTGCTGATAAATCCTTTGTAAATTGTTCTGAGCTGAGCTCAAAATAGGATAACGCCAATTTTTCAGCAATTGTCTTAATAAACGGGTTTTCTCCTGTTTCGGATACTCTGAATTTAATATCTCACCGATTTCTTTCGAGGCCATAAACGTGGCCATATCTTGAGCGCGATGACGCAATAAGTCGTTGATATGGCTTAATAATTCTTCAATAATCGACGCGGTTAAACTCAACGATTCTCGCCAAGTCATGACATGTTGTAATAATGCCGCCGGTTGTCGTGTCAAGGCGAGGCATTGGCGCATGGCAAAATTTTTCTCCTGACAAAAATCAAGCACCTCTTTTGGTAAACGCGATATCGCTTCACATTGACGCAAAACTTTTTCATGCCCTTGAAAACCTAAACGGGGTAAAAATTCGCTGCATAGCACGGTGCGATCCATGCCTCGCGCTAAAGCTAAAGCCATAAAATGAATTCGTCCAATTAAGCTGGATTGAATCGTGGCATAATGTTGGGTTAATAATAATTTAAATAAAGTGGTTAATGGCGTTTCCGCTGGTAAAATGTGACAGGGTACGGTTGTCAAAGCTTGCTTTTTAGCGATAGCTAAACGACTAAACCCATCTAATAAATGATAGGCACCTTGTTGATCTTGATAAACCAATACGGGCTGCAAAAAGCCAAGTTCTGATAAGGAGTGTTCCAATATAGCGTGAAAATCATCTTTGGCGATTTTCCCCATTAAGTAAAAAGCGGAATCTTGATGCTTGATGTCATCAATTGAGAGTTCAATGTTTTTTGTCATTTGTCGATGTTTAGAAAAAATAATATCCATAAAACTTATCGTTAAATTTTAAATGGCAAACTAAAGTTGGAACGAAAAACGAGACTTAGCATTGTCATAAATTGCGCTTTACAGACACAGCCAACTCTTAGCAAATCATTGGAGTGCAAAATTTATTTTGCGGCCTGATTTTCGTTCCCAATTTATTTTGCGGCCTGATTTTCAAACTATTCAATCGGGAAACGCTATCATCAATAACAGCATGATAGAATAACAAATCAAATTTAGAATACCACTATTGAGTACACACTGATAACTGATACCTGATACCTGATAACTGATAAAACAGGAGATTCATCATGTTATTCAAAAAAATCCTATTTCCGCTGATACTCGTCATCGGCACACTCACGGCCTATATATTATTGTCTGATAATCCACAAACAACCAAAGGGCCAACACTACCCACCAATTCTTTTGCACCTCCCCCCTTTAGCCCACCACCCTCTTCGACTTCTCAAAAACGCCTCGCTTTGCTCATCGGCAATTCCGATTATCTTGGGAACAATGCTTTAACCAATCCCGTTAATGATGCGAAAGCTTTGGCAAAAGTCTTAAAAGAGCAACTCCATTTTGAGGTGATTTACAAAACTAACCTCAATCGCAAAGCCATGAGAAAGGCGATTCGCCAATTCGGTGAACAATTGGAGCGCAAACCAGGCGTGGGCTTATTCTATTTTTCGGGGCACGGCCTACAATATCTAGGCCAAAATCACTTGATTCCCATTGGGGCCGAAGACAGCTTACAGTCAGCGATTGATTTGAAAGAAGGCTCTGAAACGGTTACCGTTAATTATGTGCTCGAATACATGAAAGCGGCCGCTAATAAAGTCAATATCGTGATTTTAGATGCGTGCCGCAGTCCGCCGACTTTTGTCAAAAGTTTGTACAAAGGTGAAATGATTAATCCGGGTATGGCGAAACAATCTAATACGCCTAGCGGTACTTTGATTGCCTACGCGGCCGCGCCTGGCAGAGTGGCTTTAAGCGGTGAAGGCCAAGATTATAGCCCTTACGTCGAATCGTTGATGAAATGGCTACCGAGGCC
>JAYQWI020001094.1:0-5790 GCA_035871815.2 Candidatus Parabeggiatoa communis | reverse complement strand
GAACTTGAAAAAGTCATGCAAGACTTCTATCACCGTCGTTTTAACGTCTTAGTGTGTACCACGATTATTGAAAGCGGGATTGACGTACCGACAGCGAACACGATTATTATCAACCGTGCCGACAAACTGGGTTTAGCGCAGTTATACCAATTACGCGGAAGAGTAGGCCGCTCACATCACCGTGCTTACACCTATTTACTCGTACCGAAGCGAGAAGCCATGACAAAAGATGCCCAAAAACGAATCGACGCAATAGGCGCATTAGATGAATTAGGGATCGGATTCACACTCGCCACCCATGATTTAGAAATTCGTGGCGCAGGTGAATTATTAGGCGGCTCCCAAAGCGGCCACTTACAAGAAATCGGATATAGCTTATACACCAAACTACTCGAACGCGCCGTTAATGCCCTCAAATCGGGAGAAGAACCAGAATTAGAACAGCCCGTATCGCACAACACCGAAGTCAACTTATATACCACCGCCTTATTACCCAACGATTACATACCCGATGTCCATACCCGTTTAATCTTGTACAAACGGATAGCGAATGCCCCCGATGAACACAGCTTGGATGAGATTCAAGTTGAATTGATAGATCGTTTCGGCCTACTCCCTCAACCTGCAAAGGCCTTAATCAGAACAGCCGAAATCAAATTGAAGGCCACGCCTTTAGGGATTCGTAAAATAGATTTTGGCAGCAAAGGGGGTTATATCTTATTTAATGAGAAGACAAATGTCGAACCACAAGCCATTATCAACCTGATTCAAATGCACCCGACTGATTATCGCTTAGCGGGGCAGGATAAGTTGAACACCTTGAGAGTAATCGCAGACTTTTCAGAACGTTGTCACAGGTTGGAAGGGATTTTAGAACAATTTAAATCATAGAACGCAGACTGATTGTAATGATTAAAATAACCCTTTTTGCGTCTCTTGCGTCTCTTGCGTTATATTTTTTTGGGTTTACTTTGAAAAAACGAGAACAGTGCACAGTCATTGTTCATAGCCGTTGAAAAATAAATTAAAATACATTGTCGCGCCATCCCTAAAAATACCTTCACCCAAAAATTGACAATGCTTAATTAATAAAGAAAAAAACGCAAAAGACGCAAAGGGCGCAAAGGGCGCAATGCCGATTTTTTAGAGGCCTTGGAAGGTTTATTAATCAAAAGCCATATTCATGATAAATAAATAGGTTATGGTTTGTTATTTGGCGTCAAGATTTTGACGATGAATTATTGATAAATTATCAATGAATTTTGAGGGTGCCATTTTTTTCAAGTCATTGAATATTAAAGCTATTTAATTATTGGCATACACATTGCTCAAATTGCGAAAAATGGCTTGCTATAAACAATAGACTTGTCCCTTAATAAGGACTTATAACTTATTAATTAATAAAGTCTTTTTTAAACACAAAAGAGATACATCTGAAATAAAAGAGACCAAAATAGGTTATATGTCTGATACAATTGATTCAGAACACCTTGACAAGAGAATTTTTTTATGAAACGATTTCAATCTGATTATTATTTTACTCATACCCCAATTATCTTTTCAGGATCAGTTGATAGAGTGGCAAAATTTTCATAAAGAATTTTACCCTGGTTCTCATGTTTCAATATGGGATGCTTTAATGCCTGCACACTTGGCTGATCTTAATATATATAAAGATCAGCCAAGTGCGCCAATAACTGATTTTCACGCAAAAGTTTTTGCGCGCAAAAACTTTTGCGTGAAACTGATAACTGTGAATTTTTAGATAAAAATAACTTATCCGTTTATTTGGTTAATTGATAACTTTTTTGAAAAAACTATGTAAAAAAATGGCTTGTCATTTTTATTTGAGTGTACTTTCCTATACACGAGTTATCTAAAATAAAAATATCAGCTCATTTCATAGTTATCAGTTATCAGTTGAAATCAAAAATGTGTAGATAGTTTGTAGTGAACAGCTTAGCTAAGTGTTACCTGGTTTTGAACCATGCCGGACATTCAATACTCAATTATTGAAAAAGCCATTGATACCGAAATTAGCGAAGGTAATCTCACGCCAGATTTAATTGAAGGCGAATCTTGTGTTTTTTTAAGCTCTTTATTTAGGGCAGAGCAGGGTACGGCAAAGCATATTCAACGCCTATTAAAAGGAGACCTGCCTTGGCCACCAATTGAATTAAATAAGGCGATTCCTTGGGTAGAAGCCAAAACCGGTTTAAAATTATCGGCGCAGTTTATCGGCAAACCCCGTCCAGCAAAAAATTTTTCGACATAATGGCATTGACTTATTGCCCACCTCGGAGATAATGGCACAAATGGTGGGCAAGCTACATGGCTTAACACTTGTGTATAAGTGAGTGCGCGGCTATTTTTAATATCCTATAAAATCAATATGTTATCTGCTTTTATGTCAAAATTCAAATCACTGTCCGCCCGCTATCCTAGTCATTTTTCTGAGAAAGATTATCATCACTGCCATTACGTTTAACGCAGGAGACATTATGATTGAAAAAACCCCTTATCCGCATGTAGGCGAAATCGTGCATTTTATTGTCCATGCCTTTGGTTTATTTGGCAGGGGCGATGATTTGAGAAAACGTTTGAGCCGTTTTGCCAAAGAAAAAGATTTTAACATCGCAAAGGCAAACACACTCATAGAGGATGCTTTGCTGAAACCGCTACGAAAAATTGACTCTGCCCTTGCTACTAATATACAGGCATGGCTCACCAAACTGTTGGATGACTATAAAATCATTATTTTGACAGTGCCAACAAATATGGCGGATCGTACCACCATTGTAAAGATTTTGGTTGATGAACTGTTTGTGCCAAGTACTCTCGCTTTTGTGAAAAAATTACCTGATTCAGCATTGATTGAAAAATGGTTTGAAACTGGTGACACAATTGCCGTTAAAGAAGTTTTGTCTTGGTGGATGCAAACGAATGGAGTGTCTGAAAAAGAGCTTATTGATACTCTATGCCGCTACGATGAGAATGATGATGAGTCTATTCGTCGATTGTTGCAGCGTTGGAAACAGGGCAATGGGCTACCTGAGATCAGTTCTCTGCTCAAATTCAAGCACCTAAATGGCTTGGTTAGCTGGCTACTTTTAGCAAGAGCATGGCAATACACTACCCAAGCTTTTGCAAAAACATTTGGAGATAAAGAGTTATTTATTAGACTTGTCCATAACCTTTATCAAAAAAAGCATGAAGGTTTTGATCCTGATTGTGTGCGAGTCAGAGTGGAACCTTTAGACAAGCATTTTTTAAATAATTGCTTGGCTCCAGTTTTCGAGATTTCTCTTGATGAGGAGAAAACCGTTGGCGATGAAATACGAGCACAAGCCGCACTCAAAAATTTTGAGCAAAATGAACTTTCTCCCTATTTTCGCTATTTTTCTGAAGAAGGTTGGGGAAATTATTATGCCTTGTGTGCTGATTATGAACAAGCACTCAAGCATTACCAAAAGGCTTTTGAGCATGGCGCCTATAGAGCAGGAGAATTTTTGCCTGACATTTTGAGAAAGTTGTTAATGTTAGCCGCCTTTCTGGGCACAAAAAAAATTATCAAGCAATATTATCGGTGGGCTTCTGTCATGGGATTGTTTTCAGAAGATCACGATGTTCCTCAGTTATGGGAAATCGAAAAATTTAGGATGGCGTTTTTTAAGCACTTTCCTCCGCATGGACTTTATCAGTGCGTGGATAAGCAGATAAAAGTGAACATGGAGAAAACAATAGAACAAGAGAGGATTCGCAAGATGTGCTTTTCTGAGGATTGGGAAAAACGTCCTTTAGATTTACGATACCCAAACCGCAAATTCAAGGATTGTGGACCAAGAGCACGCACGCAACTGATGATGTTTGCGGGCAATGCTCAAAACGATAAGCTGAAACGCTTACTTGAACATGGCGCTGATCCTAAAATTCAGGCATCCGATGGTAGTACAGCATTAATGGCGGCTTTACAAAATAACAATCAAGAGGGAGCAGAATTACTCCTACAATATGAATTAGGCGATAGCATCAATGCGATAACCGAAAGGCAAAACATCACTACTTTGCAAGTAGCAATTGATAATGCAGATTTGAGTGTTATCCGTCGTATTATCGAAAAAGGGGCTGATATTGAGCAAGGTTGCGATGGTCCTATGACACCACTTTACCACGCGCTTAATCTGATTGGGGGGGGGGAAATAACGAAAAATAAATTAGTCACTCATAGCATGAACGCATCACCAGATTTTTTCAGACGCGCCTCGCCAGAATTTTTTGCCTTGTTTGATGGATGTGTATTTGATGAAGATTTTGAAACATCAATTTCAAAACGGCTTGTTGAATCTATCGACGATATCGACGATGAAAAATTTGAAGATTTCATGAATTCTCAACAGCTAATCAATTTTAATTTTTCCCGTTTTTTAAGTGTCATTGATTTATTAATTGAAGCTGGTGCTGATGTTAATAAACGGCAAAGTGATGTATCAGGGGATCATAGTTTTAGCAGTTTTACACCATTTTTGTTGAGTGCTGAATTGGGAAATATTGATATTTTTCGCCGCCTGTATAAGGCTGGCGGAAATCTGACTGATTGCACAGATTTGGATTTCACAATTATCACGCTCGCTTTGCATCTACACAAATTTGAGTTAGTAACTTATATCTTAGAAAATTGCGATCAGGATAATCTCCGCTCAATAGTGAATATTCAAGATAAACGAGAAGGCAACACAGCCGTTCATTGGGCTTTAAGAGCTTTTTTTATAGAAATGAAATTAGATTATATGCCTGAGTTTGGGCGGAAGTTTGGGCGGATATTGGATAAATTGTTAATTTTAGAGCCAGATTTACGTCTCAAGAATAAAGAAGGATTATCTGCGGCAGAAATGGCGGCTAGGTGTGGTATGTCGTCATTTGCGCTGGAATTATATCGTCGAGAGGTGACTAAAATATGAAAATTGTTCAACAACCTCAACAAGCAAAATTAGCAATGCTCATTGATGCTGATAATGCTCAACCAAGCAAAATTGAAGAAATACTTGTCGAGGTGGCAAAACATGGCAAAGTCATTATCAAACGTGCTTATGGTGATTGGACAAAGTCAAACCTAAATGGGTGGAAAAAAATTGTCCCTCAATTCGCTATTGATAAAATTCAACAAGTTGCCTATACAGTTGGAAAAAACGCAACAGACATAGGTATGACAATTGATGCAATGGACTTGCTTTATTCAAAGTCAAGTGAATTAGATGGGGTTTGTCTTGTCTCCAGTGATAGCGATTTTACCCCTTTAGCGATACGGATTCATAAGTTTAGTTTGAGTGTCTATGGTTTTGGTGAACAAAAAACACCTCAAGCTTTTGTTGCCGCTTGTGATCGATTTATCCATACGGAAAATCTTCAGCCGGTACCAATAAAGGTTAAAAAAGCTGAAAAGGTTAAAAAAGCTGAAAAAGCTGAAAAAAACACGACGCAACATGATGGCAATACTCGATTACTCAATTTGTTAAGTAATGTCATTGGTACTAAGTGGATTTGCTTAAACGTTGTTGGGCAAAAAATAATTCAGCAATTGCCAGGGTTTAAGCCAAAAAACTATGGCTACAATCAACTCTATAAGTTAATCACAGCCACCAAACTTTTTGAGATGGATCGCCGTAAATCATCTATTTATGTGCGTGCGCGATAGACAAATTCGTGCAAGTTAACCTTGCACTCCATGACTCAATGCCATATCCTGCCGGAAAATGTAGCTTCGCTAGTTGTTTCTCCAATAAAGAGAAATTT
>JAYQWI020001093.1:0-9719 GCA_035871815.2 Candidatus Parabeggiatoa communis | reverse complement strand
AAAACCATGTATGAGGCTATTCATCAGTAAGTTGGTCAGAATTTGTTCCAAGACACCGGGTAAACTCTTTATCTTAAAATCATTGGGGCAAGCCACCGAAATTTCAATGTCGGTTTTTTGGAAGCGGTTATGCAACGTGTTAATGGTGTCGTTAATCACCTCATCGACATAAAATGACCGCACTTCATCAGAGGTTTGATCCACCGCGGTGCGTTTGAAACAGGTGACTAAGTTGGCAGCCCGTTGTAAATTGGATAAGGTTAAATTGAAGCTTATCAATACTGTCCAACGCGGATAACAATTCATCCACATCGACTTGATCTTGTTTCATTAAGTTATTGAGTTTTTTAGATTCTATTTGTAAAGCGGACGCACTACAGGGTGCAACCCCGAAGGGGTTGAATGTGAATAGCCGCTTCTGCTTTCGACAAGCTCAGGTAACAGTCTAGTTTTAAGCCAACGTTAATTGACAAATGCCATTTCTTAAAGAAATGATATTTGTGGTTTTCCAAATTGAAACAAAATTGTAGAAATCAAAGCTCGCCTTTTTTTCGGGTTCTTGGGCAAAAAAAATGCGAGCGATGAAAGACGATTTTGCCCTAATTTGGAAAATCTTACCGAAAATCCGAGCTTTGATTTCTACAATTTTGTCCCAATTTGAAAAATCATCCGAAAAATTCTAGCGATGAAAGACGATTTTTTCCCAATTCGGAAAACCACAAATACCATTTCTTTAAGAAATGGCATTTGTCAATTAACGTTGGCTTAAAAATAGGATGAAAAAAACCGGCAAAATTTATCTCAAATTTAACAGTCCACCCCAAGCCCCCCTTTGTCAAAGACGGCCCAGAGTAGCCTTTGTAAGAAGGGGCTGGGGGAGGTTATTTTTCAACTTTGGCGAAGGTATTAAAAAAAATTATGGTACGATTTCACTCAGTTTACGGATGGTGGCTTTACTCACCAGTTGATGAATACGCAAGATTAATTCATCTTGTTGGAAATCTTCTTTTTGAAAGACAATCTCAACATGCTGATTTAAACGTGCTTGTTCTTCCGCCGATAGATTTCTGGCGGTGAGTACGACAACTGGGATAGAACGCCATTGCGCGTTATTTTGTAAATGTTCAATAAATTCAAATCCATCCATGACTGGCATGGTCAAATCCAATAGAATCAAAGCCGGTTTCTTTTGTTCAAGTTGGGTGAGTGCCTCTTGTCCATTTTCAGCCGATAGAATTTGCAAATTAAGCCCTTCTAACAGCATAGTAAGCACTTCGCGTTGCTCTTCCTGATCATCAACTACCATAATCATATCGTTGATCTGTTCACCAATATGATGTTTTTGTAAAATAAACGGTAATTGGCTATGTAGCATGATTTTATCTAGGCAATCGGTTGCTCCCATCGCATACCCCTTCTGATTATCAATATTGATTGACATCATAATCACCGGAATTGGGGCTAACTGAGGATCGTTTTTCAGCATGGAAAGGATTTGCCAACCATCTAACTCAGGCATGTTCACATCAAGCAGAATGCAATCTGGCTGAAGTTTATGAGACAATTCCAGACCTTGATTGCCATCTATGGCTACTGCGACCGCATAACCGAGTTGACTTAAATTTGCTTGGAATAGTTCCCGAATGATCGCATCATCATCAATGACTAGGACAATACCTTCTCCCTTTAACGAAGTTTCTGCTTCTTCTACTTGGATGTCAGAGGTTGTGACTTGGGCTTTGATGGGTAAAGAAAGGACAAAAGTGCTACCATGGCCAAATTCGCTTTCAACCCAGAGCGTACCACTGAGCATTTGGACATATTTTTGCGTAATCGCTAGACCCAAACCAGTACCACCGTAGCGGCGTGTCATCGAAGAATCCCCTTGGGTAAAGGGTTCAAATAACTTTTTCTGCTGTTCAAAGGTCATCCCAATACCATTATCAACGACACAAAAAGTAACCCATTCGCCATCACGTTTTGCTTCAAGACGAATGTTGCCTTGTTCGGTAAATTTAACCGCATTACTTATTAAGTTTAATAACATCTGACGTAATTTGGTGAGATCGGTATGTAAATTACCTAAGTATTTATCGAATACGACAGTTAAAGTATTAGCCCGTTTTTCAGCTAAGGGTTGAGTCGTTGAGATGACTTCATTGAGTACTTTATCCAGTTCAAAGGTTTCTGAATATAACTCCATTTTGCCAGCTTCAATTTTGGACAAATCAAGGACATCATTGATAAGTCCGAGTAAATGCTTGCCAGCCCCCTGAATTTTTTGCAAATCAGGGGTACAATCGTCCTGTTCTAATTCTAAATCTTCAGCGGTTTCCTGTAACATTTCACTATAACCGATGATGGCATTTAATGGAGTTCGTAACTCATGACTCATATTCGCCAAAAATTGACTTTTGGCTTGATTGGCTACTTCAGCTTTTTGACGTGCTTGTTCAGCATCGGTACGAGCTTGTTCGGCATCAATACGCGCTTGTTCGGCCACTTCTAACATCTGTAAGGTTTTTTGATTCGCTTCTTTCAAATCTAGGTAAAGCTGTAGGTTTTCTAAGGCACTGGAGCATTGCTGAGCCATAATCTGAATGAGGTCTAAATCGGCCCGACTTAAGTGATGTGCATTTTCTAAGTAAACAAAGCCAATCGCTTTTTGATTGATTTCCAGGGGAAGAAAAAGCACATCAGCGGGTAACGTTTGCTCGGCGGTTTCACCTAGGATTTTGTCTAAACAAATTTGCCGAATTCGCTCAATTTCCTCCGACTCCTCGGATGGTGCAAGCCGGCCGGTTCCCGATTGGACTGTGACTTGATGCTGATTATCCGCTGTGATCACAAGCCCACTATCCACGGTAGAAATCAGACTGTTTTCACCTAAATTGCATAAACCAATCAGTTGACTTAACACGCCATTGAAAAAATGGTTTAGAGATTGAGCATGGTGAAATTCGGGCACCGCTTCCAAAATTTTTCTTAAGGCTTTGCGGTTAGAATCAAGTGTAACGAGATCACGATAGGATTTTAGGGCCACGCGCATCGTGGTATAGAGTTTATCATCCTCAAGTTCAGTCTTGCTTTTGTAATCATCAATATCGTAGCGTTCAATGACTTCCCTTGCGGGAGCCATTCCCGGTTGACCGGTGCGAATAATTAACCGGATAAGCGAATATTTCAGCTCATTGCGAATAAAATCCACTAATCGTAAACCAGCATCATCGGTTTCCATGACCACATCAATTAAAGCGGCGGCAATGTTTGATTCAGCCCGTAGAATAGTTTGGGCCTCAGCACCAGAGGTCGCTTGAAATATCTGCAAAGTTCGATCAGCAAAGCTAAAATCTTTTAGAGCAAGCTCGGTTATGGCGTGGATATCTAAGTCATCATCAACAATTAACACTTTCCAAGGTGGTAATTTCACTTGAGAGGATTCTGCTGTCGTTTTTGCCTTACTGACCTTAGTAATTCCGTTTTTTTTTGAATTTGATTTTCTAATGATTTTCATGAGATGCTTTTTTCAATTATCCTCATTATTCCGGCTCTACTTCATACCGGTAAAAATTGTGATTTTGTGATTTAGAACAAAGGCAAAAAATGAGAGAAATTCTCCCGATAAACGAAGGGGTTGGCACTTTCGTCAATTTGAGTGCCGATTTGGTAATTAGGAATGTTGTTCATACTTGAAAATAACCGACAAGGATTGTATTTTAGAAAGGATTGATTGGGTGGAATGAATAAGATTAAGGTAAGATTTTTTAGATTAAGACATGCTTAAAAATTTTACTTTACTCTCAAAAACACCATTCCGCAAATCCCTTCTAAAATATAATCCGTGTAGTTATTGTTAAATTATATTGGATAATCAATCTTAAACATCACGCCTTCACCAAGCACACTTTCACAAGTGATAGTTCCCTGCAATTGGGTAGTCACAATGTTATAACAAATATACATGCCTAAACCACTACCCCCATGAGCGCGATGAGTGGTAAAAAACGGTTCAAAGATTTTTTCCAGATTTTCTGAAGCAATACCTTTGCCGTTGTCAGAATATTCTAAATGCAGATTGTCACCATCCAGTTGCGCTTTGATGCTGATCGAACCCGCATTTTTACCTTCATCAAAACCGTGTATGAGACTATTCATCAACAAATTAGTGAGGATTTGTTCCAACGCCCCTGGTAGACTTTTCACTTTGAAGTCTTTGGGGCAATCCATCGAAATCTCAATCTTGGTTTTTTTAAAGCGACTATGCAAGGTAGTAATGGTATCCTGAATGAGTTGTTGAACTTGAAAGCTTCTCACTGTATCCGAGGTTTGATCAACCGCCGTGCGCTTAAAACTGGTGACTAAGTTGGCAGCCCGTTTTAAATTAGATACGTTCAAATTGGCGGCTTTATCAATGCTGTCCAAGACCGATAACAGATCGTCCTCATCCACCTCATCTTGTTCCATGAACTGATTAATTTTGGTCGCTTCTCTTTGTAAGAGGGTTGCACTGCTCAGTGCGACACCGAGCGGTGTATTGAGTTCATGGGCAAAACCGGCGACTAACCGTCCCAACGAAGCCATTTTTTCGCTTTGCACCAATTCTTGGCGGGTTTGCGTGAGTTCTTCGATTTTGGTGTTTAATTGGGCCGTTCTTTCCTTGACCTTTATATCTAAATGGGCCATGACTTGCGCGTTTTCCAGTGAAATAGCAATTTGGCTAGAAAGCATTTGTAAAACACTAAGACGTTGTGAGGTAAAAGCACCCGTACTCAAATTATTCTCAAAATACAGAATCGCTCGTAGTTGTTGTTGATAAACAATGGGGAAGCATAACACGGATTGCGTTTGATGCGCTTTAATGTAGGGATTTTCGGTATAAAGCCCTTCTCGTCTGGCATCAGCTAGGACCACATTTTCGTGAGTACGAGCTACGTAGCTGATGATTGCTTCGGGCAGATGATTTTCAACCGGTAGCGAGTGCAGGACAGTGACTTCGGCTTTATCTATCGCCCCTTCAGCTTCGATTACCCATTTATTACTCTCATGTGGCAAGAGTAAAAAACCACGCTGGGCTCCGGCATTTTCAATCACAATTCGCATCATTTTGGAAAGAAGTTGGCTTAAGACGATTTCGCCAGAAAGTGTTTGAGCGGCTTTCATGACACTTTCTAAATCCAACCATTGTGAACTACTGGTTCGAGTTCGCGTTGACGCTAAAATGGTTGATGTGGGGGTACTGGTAAACATGGTTGGCATAACCGATACGCTTTCTATGACTAACCATTGGGGATAGCGTTCTTCTAAGTCTTTTACCTTAGCGATTGCTCCCCATTGTTGATAGCGATAATGCGCTTCTTTCATATAGGTTTGAGCGATTTTATCCATGATGCCACGAGCGAGATAAAATTCAGCGGTGAGTTCATACGCTAAGGCTTCCTCTTGAAAATATTCATTTTCCCGTGCGCCAGCAATGGCTTTTTCATATAATTCAGCCGCTTCCCAGTTTTTTCCTAATACTCGCGCTTTTTCTGCTTCAACCAAGTCATATTTGTGTTGAAAATTCATTGGGGCATGAATGGACCATTGTTTCATTTGTTGTTGGTTCGCTGAAACCTTTTCCAGAACCTTTGATTTTTCTGATTCCGAACTGGTATCAAATGCCAAAAGAGTTAATGAGTCATAAAAACACTCAATAGCAACAACTAGCAATCCAGCCATAGAATGAACATAATTTTTGCTATGTTCTGCGCTATTCAAAGCACTTTTTAAATCTCTAAATGTGTATGAAAGAATCGTTTTGGCGAGATAAACATAAAACAGTGAATGTTGGTTGTGAGTTTTCTCCAAAAGCGGAATCATTTTAGCTTCATCAAAGAAGTCTCCTGTTAACTTTTGTGGTATTGGCGATTGTCCAGTAAGACATTGTGTCAGTTGGACAAGTACTCTTGCTGTCTGTATTTCAAACTCTCGTCTGAGGTTTTCGAGTAAACCGAGCCATTTTTTTTGCTTTGTTTGAAGACTTTCTAGTGGTTCGCCAACCCAATAGACATTTTGGCATAATCCTAGCGAAGCATAACCACAAAAGTCTAAAATGCCATGTTCTAGACCAATTTGAATGACAGAGGGATAAATGTCCAACGTTTTTTTAGCATGTTTTTTCCAATGGAGTATAAAGGCTGCAAACATATCCATTACTTTGCATTTGATTTCAGGGTCATCGCTTTCATTGGCTTTTTGTAAGGCTAAACGTCCAAATTGGTATCCAGCTTCAATATCTTTGGCATCGCCACACAGCAATAAACTGTACCAAGCATAAGCGAAAGCTGATAGGGGAGAATATCCCTCTGTCAGTGTTAATCGCAGCATGGTAAAGATGATGTTTGGTAATTGGGCCGGTTCTGTCATTAATGCCGGAACGCACATCCGCATCAGGATTCGCATAGCCATTAAACTATTTGGTGCGTTCATCGTAGGTAATGTGGTGAAGTCGTCCATTGTCCAATTAGATGACTGTGAGTTTGTTAAAAAAATCCCCAAGCGTTGCTCCAATATGGAAATTCCTATTTTCAAGGCTGGATTCATTTGGTTTTGAGCAATCAACATCTGTATTTGGAGATCATCAGTTTTGATTTGTTCTAATACCGTATTTGCTTGTTGTTTGATCTGTTCCAACAAGCTTTCGGCTTGGGCAAAGTCACCTTTGAGATAGGCTGTTTCAGCGGCTTCCGTATGTAAGGCTAAACTTAAATCATAGTATTGTTGCCAAGCTTGATGTCCTAACAAAGTTAGCCCGATTTTCAAATAATCAAAAGCTGGTTTGTACGCGGTTGCTGCTTTCGCTTTTTGGGCTGCTTGTAAATTGAGTTTTGCCGTTTGGATTTTTTCAGCCTCTTTGATAATAAAGGGTAGTCCATTATTCAATTGATTGACAATCTTGAATAGTTGCTCTTCTAATTCTTCTTCTTTAGTATGAGTTAAAAGAAAACGACCAATGACTAAATGGTGTAATTGTCTATCTGCTTCATCAATCAAGGAATAAGCCGCTTGTTGAACACGATCATGTTGGAATTTGAAATGATAAGCGATTTCTTCTTTCTCTGGATTTTCCAATAGCTGGTTTTCCTTTAATGATAAAACCAAACCTTCCTCTATCGTGATCCACATAAGGGCTAAGGTGTCTGATGGCGATTGTTGTACGATGAGAGATAAGGTTTTTAAATCAAATGAATTGCCAATACAAGCCGCTAATTTCAGCGTTTCGATAGTATTGGGTGGTAATTGACTTATCTTGCTTACCATTAATTCCACCACATTATCGGTCATGGAAAGCGTTTGAATTTTATTAATATCCCATTGCCATTCTTGCGTTTTGAGATTGAATGTCAAGAAATTTTGTTCATACAAAGATTTCAAAAATTCGTGGGTAAAAAAGGCATTGCCTTGGGTTTTATCATAGACTAGCTGAGTCAAAGATCGTGCATCATCGATTTGACTTCCTAACGAGTCTGTCATTAAAACACTCACATCGGTTTTAGTAAGGTTTGATAGTGAAATCGTGTTGATTAAACTCCCTTCTTTTTGCATGGTTTCTACAAACATTATCAAGGGATGCGTTGCATCGACTTCGTTGTCACGATAAGCTCCGATAATGAGAAAATATTGACTTTCTATATCTGTCATCAATGTGTTAAGCAGATTCAGCGAGGCGGAATCTGCCCATTGCAAATCATCAATGAATAAAACAAATGGATGCTCTTTTTGACAAATCGCCCGGAAAAAATTTTGAAAAACGAGATGAAAACGATTTTGAGCTTCAGTAGCTCCTACTTCGGCAACCGGCGATTGTTTGCCTATCACTAACTCCAAATCGGGAATAATGTCAATAATAATTTGCCCATTATTGCCCACCGCATCCAAAATCTTCGTTTGCCAATGTTGCAAGGTATCAGCACTTTCCATCAACAAATAACGACAAAATCCATTAAACGCTTGGGTAAGGGCGGAATAAGGAATATTTTTCTGAAATTGATCAAATTTGCCACTGGCAAAATAACCGTTCCTTGAAGTCATCGGTTTATGGACTTCCTGCACCAACGCAGTTTTGCCCACGCCAGAATAGCCTGCGACTAACATCATTTCGGTTGCGCCTTCACTGACACGCTCAAAAGCTTGCAATAACATCTTGATTTCGTTTTCACGTCCATACAATTTTTGCGGAATTTGTAACTTGCCAGAAAAGTCGTTTTGGGCTAACTCAAACTGCAAACCTGACAGATATTGAAGGCCTGTCAGATTTTTTTGACATTTCTCTAAATCGGCTTTAACACCAAACGCGGATTGATAACGATCTTCAACATTTTTCGCCATTAATTTCATCACGATGTCAGAAATAATTGGAGGCACGTTGGAATTGACTTCACAAACCGGCACTGGGGTTTTAGCGATATGGCAATGAACTAATTCCAAAGCACTGTCCGATTCAAACGGGACTTTTCCGGTTAACAATTCATAAAAAGTCACGCCCAAGGAATATAAATCAGTGCGATAATCCAAAGCCCGATTCATGCGTCCGGTTTGTTCTGGCGAAATGTAGGCAAGCGTCCCTTCCAGTTGTTCGGGATTTTTCAGGCTAGGATTTTCACGTGGTAAGCGACTAGCTATACTAAAATCAATGATTTTCAACTGGTTAATTTTTTTATTCCAGACAATATTAGCCGAATTGATATCCTTATGAATAATGTTAGCCGCATGAATATTGCCTAAACTGTCAGCGATTTGGATGGCAAGAGGGAGAAAATCGGTGACTGAAATTCCCCCTTGCTCCCCTTTTTCCAAAGTCGTTTTTAAGGACTCACCGCCAAAATCTTCCAAAATAATGACCAGCGTATTTTGGTATTTTTCAATACCATAAACTTTGATAACCCCGGCTAAATCCAAATCATGAGTGATTTCATATTCTTGCCGATAGCGGCTGAGGGCTAAAGGGGTAGGGTAGTCTTCTTTGAGCATTTTAAGGATAATCGGTTGATTATCCTTTTTTCGATGCCCACGATAGACTACTGAGTTAGCACTTTCGTAAATTGCAGTGCCTATTTGGTAGTTAGGTAGAGTTAACATGGTTTTTCATAAAGTGAATTATAAGGAGTGACGCAGAGCGTCACAGTATGCATTCCCAACGTGGACGTTGGGAACGAGAAAATTATTGTCTATTTTTGCTTTAAAACCAGCAAAGTAATATCATCAAAAACCTCTTGCGTGTCAATGTATTGCTTGACATCGGCAACAACAGCTTGTTGGATTTCTTGGGCGGTGAGATGCCAGCTTTGACTGACAACATTGCACAAGCGTTCTATTTCATAAAGTTCCATTTTAGGGTTTCGTGCTTCGGTAATACCGTCGGTGTAAAGGACAATGCCGTCTCCCGGTTGCAATTGGAATTCCAAATGGGAGAGAATATGAGCAATATTAGGAATTACCCCAAGCATAAACCCTAAGTCCATGGTATTAACTCGTTCAATTTTGCCGCCTTGACGTACTACCAACACGTCTTCATGTTGCCCCGTCAGTTGCAATACACCCTCATGATAATCCAATAATGACAGCGTTAAATTTTTATCCAGTTGCATCCGATGTACACTGTTATAAATGACGCGATTGAGGATTTTTAAAAAATTTTCGGAATCTTTAATTCCACTTTCCAACAAACTTTGCACGGCTAA
>JAYQWI020001092.1:0-7158 GCA_035871815.2 Candidatus Parabeggiatoa communis | reverse complement strand
TGCATTCGCTTCCGTAGCAAACAAACACAATGCCGATGCCAATGTAGCATGAGGCAAATAATTAAAAGGAATAAACGTATTCTTTTCTAATTTCTGAATACTTTTATGGACTTGTTGATGAAGACGGCTAGGAAAACCTTGCAATAAAATACCTTCAAGCAAAGAGTGATGTTGATAAAGTGTCAGTTGTTTGGTTAAGGTTTGAATGGTTCGCAATGAATCAATCACCATACGAACGACTTCGTGCTGAGAACGAGTGGCGGAAAAGCCATTACTATCTTGATAAGCCGAGAGCAAAGCGTTAAATTGTTGTTTTTCAACATCATCTAAAATATCAATACAACTGTCTATCAAATAAACAATTTTGCCAACATGATAACCAATCTCATACAAAACACTTTCGTTTTGCTTCAAATTAGCCAGCGTAGCCGTAAAACGAAAGACTTCACCGGCAAACTGTGCTGACGGTTCAGCATAATCCTCAATACGTGGGGATTTTTTTAATTCAACTTGGGCTTGATTCGCCAGTACTTGATCAATTAAAACGGTGTTAAAACCTTCTTATTCCAGAATTTTTCGCGCTTGGTTAAATTGCCTTTGATAATATTTAGCCCACACGGTTTTTAAAAAAAACTGCTTTTCTTGTAAAGCATCGCTCAAATTGGTAAACAATAAAACGACGGCAAAACTGGCAGATATCTTTTGTGCCCTGTCATCAGGATGATAAACGGGCACTTTCCGCGGAAAAATGGCGCACCACGCTTTAGTTTCGCGCTTGACTGACTGCGATTGTGCGTCAATCAGTAAACTGATGAGCGTTGTATCATAAGATAACAAAGCTCTTGACGTATAGCCAAAATGTTTCTGCAAAGCATGGCATTGCCCACAGTAACTTTTTTTATAGCTATCGCCATCCGTTTTGTTTAATTGACAATTTGGCGTGCGTAAAAAACCATACATAACGCTTTACCTATTTGTATTGAATGAGTTCATTTTTGAATAAAAAATTGTCATGAATCTTGACGATTTAAAGGTGTTGCAGGCGCATTTCAAAAAAAGGGTCATCGCAAAATAAATTTTGCGATGGAATGCTGCGTAGTTGGCTGGGCCGAAATTTTTTGTACCCGCCGCCATTCATCTGAATGATGGGTGGCATACCAAAGATTGTGATTATGCCATGCTTTTTGCAAAACTTCAAAATATTGATGTCATTCAATTATTTTGTCCATTGTGTAGATTCTTGGATTTTAAACTGGGATAGAATGCTGATTTGACTGGTTATCGCCTGATGCACGCGGATTCATTATGATGCAAAAAAATTGAACGGCTGTTCAAATACTCTTTGACTGGAGGGGCATTTTCGTTTAAATTTAAATGGCTATCACTGTATAGAGGCTACACCCCAATGCCATTTCGTGCCGGGCAGACACGCAGGTATGCCAGTAAAAAAAAAATAGAGTTTTCAGGGGAGGGGTGAACCTGCGTGTTCGCTCAGGCTTAACTTAATAATGGCATTGAGGCTACACCCACCAATTCTCTAATTGGCTTATTTTGCTTTTTCTCGTTGATGACGATAAAAGTCATAGCATAAGGCAATGAAGATTAAGCCAAATTCTAATGGGCGCACCCAAACAGGTTGTTCATAAGTGCCTAAGGTGAAATTGTCCAAATTAAGCCCCGTGATATAAGAAAGCAAAACCGCTACTGATGCTGTCCAAGCCCACAAACTTGGATAGATAACCGCAAAAGGTAACATCCATAACAGATACCAAGCATTTATCGTGGGGGCTATGATGAGAAATAAACCATAAATCCAATCTCCTCTGGGGATTTTTTCTGAGTGTCGATAGTGAAGGTAATACCAAGTCAAAAAACTCAGGAAGGCTAAACCCAAAACCACTTTGGCTGTCAAACTTGATAACCAAACGGTTAGTAACCCAAACAGGCCTGAATTAAATTCCCATTCCCGCGCAAAAACTGACAGGGCTATCATGTCTGTGCCGCCTTTCCGCCAAAAGGGTAAATACAATAACAGGAGTGTTGTTGCAAAGATTAACCAATGTGCAAACTTTAGTTTGCAATGAGTTTGTCTAGTCGCCAAAAGCTGGGTGTGTTAGCCAGTGAATATAAATTTTGAGGCATCCAAACTTGGGCTATCAAAACTGTTGGATTCCTTCACCCTGCACACCGCTACCCATTTTCGTAAGCCATTATGTCAGCATCGGGAAAACCTAAAATACGCATACGACCATCTGCTTCAAAATGCACTTCGACATAGTTGCCTTCTTTAATCAGGGAAGCATCATATTGGCCGGTTGGAAAATGGACTTGCTGGTTTGAAGAACCGCGCCATTGAAGATTGATATTGCGTCGGGCCGCCACATAACGGCCTGATACCAGAATGTCGGTAAAAGGCAAAATCTTCGATTTATCATCGTTTGTTATTTCTGGGCATTCATAACCGGTAAACACCATGGTATCCAAACCCGCTGATTTGACTTGTTGTAATAACCACAACACATTGCTCAATTGTTGTAAAGGTTCACCGCCGAGTAAGGTAACACCTTGAATAGAATCAAGATCAAGAATTTTCTCTAATAAGGCTTCACGGGCTATCAGTTGCTTGGGGCGTTTTGATAACATCAAACGGTTCCAACATCCCTGACAGCCCAAAGTACAACCCTGCACCCAGATGACAAAGCGTTCACCGGGCCCATAAATGAAACTACTGGGTTCTATATGTGCGATATTGAAAGGTTGAAGCATACTAGAATATCGCCCAAACCTGTCAGGTTTTGAAAAACCTGACAGGTTTTATTTTTAATAAGTGGTACGTACCAATTGTAATTGAATTTTGTTGCCTTTACGGGTTTCTTTGATGTTATAGCCTTGTTCTTTGGCGCGTTGTATGACGGCTTGTTTTTGTTGTTCGACAAAACGTTGACGTTCTTCTTCAAGCCGACGACGTTCTGCCTCAGCCAGACGTTGTTGCAAGCGTTCATAAGCTTGGTGATAGGCTTTTTCTACTGCCCCCAAAAAGGCAGAAACGGTTTTCCATTCCTTAAAGTTCAATTTTCGCCAAGGCGAGGAATCATGTTGAAAACGATAAGCCCCTTGTTCATAGATAAAACGTTGTGCTCCGTAATCGTCCACCCGTTCAGTCATAATAGCGTTGCCGTTTTCTTGATAGGCAACCCCCAATTCATCCAAGGCTTCTAACAGCAAGTCGCGTTGGGTAAAAGGCGTAACGGTTTTAACCACAGCACTCATTGTTCTGTTCTCCTATTTCCAGAAAGTCGATTTCTTCAATCAATCGAATTTCTGGGTTGATTGTTGAAATTATGTTTGTCCTAATTTTTGTTGGTGTTTGACTGTGACAGCATTCTGCTGAAAATACTCATCCGTTTTTTTCACTTCCTGAAGTGTGCCTAAATCTTCCAAAAGACTTTGCAATTCATCTAAACAGGTTTCTCCCTTAAAACCGGCAGTCTTAGCCGTGATTTGACCCGCTTCATCAATGGTAACGGTAATACGTTGTTCTGGCATTCTTTTTTCTCCGTAAAAATAACGACAAGGATTGTTTATAATAAAGGATTAGAGTCTACCAAGTTTCAGGTCATTGATTTTCATCAATAAATGAGGGTGAAACTGATGAGTTCATCAAATGCCCACGACTTATCCTTTATTATAAACAATCCTTGTCGTTATAGAATCACATCACGCCCTTTGTACAAAGTTTAGCCTTAAGACGCTCGGCATCTTGTTGCCCTTGATCAAATTGCGTTTCTTCTGTAATGCACAACCAGCGTTGGCTCCCATGACGATACAGTTTGATATCCGAAGCGGGGAGTTCTTCTTTCGGCCATGCTATAGTGAAAGTCGTCGATTTTTGGGTTTGCTTTTTGGAGCTACGCATGATGTCGAATAACGACGATTTTTCGTCTTGACTGGAGGCGACATAAATAAATCTATCCCCCTGTTTTTCAATAGCCTGTTGTGAATCAACTACCTTGCGTTCAGCTTGCTTTAACTGCTTATCAAGTTTTTCCTGTTCTGTCTGACTACTACCCCTAAAAATAGACAGGATTTCCTTGATACGCTTCGCTTCTTTTTTCTCATCTTTATTAAAAGCATTGAAAAAAGCTTTCAATTCTATCAGATTGAGGATTTTTTCAGCTTGCAATGCAGACATCTGTTCTTTCATGTTTTTCTGCTTATCTGAATCCGCCTTGATTAGTGCATCCTTAAATTGAACTGGCCAACCTTGCGGCTTAGCACTCTGAGTTTCCATGATCTGTGTCCAAGTCTTTTCACTTATCGTTTGGCTAACGAAGTTTTGCCATTGTGTTTCCAACTCAGCCGATTTTTCTTGTTCTTGAAGCTTATAATCCACCTCAAATGTGTCAAGTTCTTGGGTAGATTGATCGAGATGGTTTTCTGCCTCGCCTAACTGCTTTTTCAAATCATCGCGCTTTTCTTCCCAGGCAATCTGTTGTTTAGCCTTATCCTGTTCTTCTTGCATATTGCCCAGTTTGCTTTGTAAGTTATCATTCACTTGATTAATGGCATCAAGTTTGTCTTGGCGTTCAAGCTTATCTGCATACAGCGGTAACCACTGCGCGAGTTCAGTGATTTGTTTATCTTGTGTCCGTTTCCATTGTAAATTGCCAGTCAACAGGCTTTTCAATAAACTTTTTACTTTGCCTTTGAAAGACTGTTCTTGTTCTTCCACTTTTTGCAACAATCCACGCAAAGTCTCTATTTTTCGCCCCCATTTTTCTTGAGTCTGTTCCCATTGATGATGTAAGTCATCCAATTTGGCATCCTTTGGTAAATAAGGCGGATGCAAGGTGACAGAAAATGCGATTTCAAGTGCGATGCGTTCACGATTGAATTGTGTCATATTGCGAGTCAACGACTCAATATCTGGATTCATAAAGCTTGTCATGGCATCCAAATAAATATTTTCTAAGCGGTGTTCAAGCCAATCTTGACGTTGATAAACCTTTTTGGGTTCATCTAAAAAACGAAAGGGGTGAACCATTTCTTGAAGTAAGCCGGTTTCTTGATAACGCAGCGGTGCGTCTTCCCATAAACGCGCCATAAATGCTTTGACTTCCCCAATTTGCGCCTCTACCAATTTAACCACCCAAGCGGCTGTATTGGGTTGCAAAGTGCTTTGGGGTAGAAACAATACTTCGTCACGGGTTGATAAAAGCATATCTGACAAAGGGTGTTCCACACAAGCGAGTTGAGTGCAGTGCTTCACTAATGTCTGTAAAGAAACAACATCAGCATTATTCAGGTTAATAATGTGTTGTCCCTCTGTAGTGGAAAACGGAGTCAAGCTATAACCTAACCATTTTTCTTGGCGCAGTTCAGAAAGGGTAGCCAATTCACTGTTTGTCCACTGTTTCTGAATCGTCTTTAACAGTAGTTTAGGATCGTGGCATTCATTTTGAATGGCAATTTCGCCAAAAGGAGAAGCTTTGACTACCCGGTGTTCATTGGGTAACAAATATTCCTGTTTGGCTTGATTCCAAAAGAGGCGACAGAAATAGCGATAACAATCAGTCTGTTGTGTTGAAACTAATCGTAACCCTGCCGTGATTTGCAGTTTACCATCCAATGAACGACTCAAGACTAATCCTTGCCGGTTATCCGCCATCAAGAGGGAACCAGCCTGTTTGACACCGGTGCGGATTAAACAATGCCCAGACAGTAAGCGAATGGCTTCTTCAGACTCTTCTGGTTTGCCTAGCAATAGATAAACACGGACTTTTCTTTGAAAACAGACTTGGCAGTCTTCAATCAGTTTTTTGTCCGTTAACTTGTCAGTGGCAATCAAAAGGGTTTGTTGTGCAGAGGCTGTGATTTCTGCCAACCCGTCTTCTTGAATAGGAAAACCAAAATGCTCGTCGCTAAATTGCACTGGCGTATCATTACCGATGGTTTCCAGAATATCTTCTAGGCGATATTCAGAAAAGGATCGGGTAAAGGTTTCTGTTTTAGGGTTGATCATAAATAATTTATTATGGTTCGATAATTTGTAGTAGGTACATTTATAGCGTTTTCCTTTTGCGTGCAATACTGTAGGGGCAAGCCCTTGTGCTTGCCCTCTTTTGTCTTTTGCGTGCAATACATTATTTGTAGGGGCAAACCCTTGTGGTTGCCCTCTTTTATATTTAACCCAAACGAAAAATGCTATAGAGATATTGGATTTAAGTCAAACGGTGCTGCAATATGCCAAAAGGCCTCTGCGTCTTGTTGTGGCGACAGTTGTGGTATCCAGTCGTAGGCCTGACGAGCTTGTAAGACATAAGGGTGAATGGCCGGATGTTCGTACCACCGATGTTGTGAGTCCAACAAATCATTTTCTCGTTGATATCCTTTTTTCCAGTCTTCAATCAAGAGTTGTTGTGTCCATGATTTGGCATCCGCTGGTGTTGCTGGCATAACAGGTAATTGTTCTATTTTGCCCGATGTAAAGTGTCCATATTGCTCAGAATCGAAATGCTCTACTGTCAGTTCATCGAGCATAAATCCCGTTTTGATTTGTGGGCAGTTTTCTTGATATTGTTCTAATTGTTCGAGCGTCATTGCCGCGCGTTGGTGAGCCACTTGCCAAGCCATCTTGGCGGTTTGTTGCAATAAGGCGATTAAGACTGGCGTTAATTCAGAGTCATAAGACTGTGATAAGTCGAGCTGAACGGAATTAACTGAATTGTTTTTTGTGCGGTTTTTATCTTTACGATTATTATAAAGCGGCACATCAACAACACCTTCCAATTGAGTCTTGCTTTGATTTTGGAGAATATCGTCCCAATGCCATGTGAGTGTGATCAGGCGTGTCTCTCCTGGAATGCCTTGGTGATCTTGAATTTTTAAGCGTTCTATGTTAATCGGGGCGCTTGATTCATTTTCCAACGCTTTATCCATCGCTTCAATGACTAGCATGGCTTGATTAAATTCGAGTTCATCCGGGAGTGTTTGCAGTTTTCCCATGAAGGCGTTTGGGTTATCTGTTGCCTGAATGCGTTGCATCACAATCGGGCAAGTACCGATTAATGAATCTTGTTGGACATACCAAATATTGTATATACCTTGTTCCAGTACGGGAAAACAGCCCGTTTCTAAAACCTGTTCGCCTTTTTCAGT
>JAYQWI020001091.1:0-3897 GCA_035871815.2 Candidatus Parabeggiatoa communis | reverse complement strand
TTACGGTTTGGGAGTACCAGAAAACGTAATTGTTTTACTCAATGCCTAATGAGAGGATTACTCGCTGTATTATTTTCATTGGGCAGTGTTATGCCTACGGCGAGTTTGGCTAAAGATGATGGCTCTGTCATTAATGTGATGGTGTTGTACACCAAATATTTGGCAGAACAATCCTTGGAAAAGGAGAAATATCAAACCGAAGCCCAGGCCAAAAAAACCATTGAAGATATCGTGGCTTCTACCAATGCTACTTTTGAAGGAAGTGGTGTTAAACCCCGTATCAACTTGGTTCACATTGAAAAGGTGGATTATGACAAGGACGGAAACGAGTCCAATTGGAAAAAGCCTACTGACTGGAATGATCGTTTAGGCGAGTTAAAAAAAGATGACGACGGCATGCTCGATCATATCCATGAACTACGTGATAAGCATTTGGCAGACGTGGTTGTTCTGTTAGTTTTTGCTCAAGCTAGAGGGTATCGTGGTACCGCTTATCAAATGAAGACCAATCAGTCTGCTTTTGAATCTTCGGCTTTCGCTATTGTGAGAGCGAGGGGGGTCGCAAGTAATTACGGATTTGCGAGTCAACTGGGACACCTCATGGGTTGTAGCTACGACAAGGGATATGCTGATAAGCTAAAAACCAAAGGCGTATACGATTACTCCTTTGGTTATAAACCAGCAGGTTCTTGTACCATCATGGCGATGTGTAGTGATCATCTGGGATTTTGGTCAAGCCCAAATGTCAAGTTTAAGTTCAATAATCAAGAATATGCTACTGGAACAGATACAGCGGATTGCGTAAGAACGCTCAATGACACGGCAAATATAGTCGCCAATTTTCGCTTTGCTGATCCTGGTGTATTACAATTCGCAATCAAGTCAAAATTACAAGTTGTTGATGAAGGTGTGGGTACTGTAACGCTTGAAGTAACTCGTACTCGTGGTAAAAATGGTCAAGTTTCTGTGGATATAGGGCAAGGAGATTTTGATACTGCCGAAGTCGACAGTGATTACACGTTCACCCCAGCAACTTTGACTTGGGATGACTGGGATGATAGTAGCAAAACCATCACCGTAACGATAATCGATGATAAGGAGATGGAAGAGAAAGAAATCCTGAACCTTGAGTTATCTAACTTGCAAGGTGGTGCGGAATTAGGTCAAATCAAGATAGGTAGAATCGAAATTAATGACAATGATCGTGCAGACATCGCATTTGTTATTGATGTTACAGGCAGTATGGGAGAAGAAATGACTGCGGTGAAGGCTGCTTTGACTGATTATCTCCAAAGATACGAAAAAACACCTTACATAAAATTTGTGACATTTAGAGATGATGTCCAAAGTTGGGAAGTTACTAACGATCTTGCTGTTGTGCAAGGGTATATTAATAATCTGTCTGCGACAGGAGGTGGTGATTGTACAGAAGCTTCTTTAGAAGAAGCCTTGGAAGATGCAAAACGTCAACTTCGAACAAACGGAACAGTTCTATTAGTTACAGATGCCCCATATTCTGGCAATAATGCCGCGCTTTTAAGTGGGTTAAAAACTCTCAAGATAAGCGTGAGTTCCAGTTGCTTTGCAGTTAAAATCAGCAATGATACTGGCAATGGTAGCGTCACAGGGCAAGGCATTAATTGTGGCAGTCATTGCACAGAAGAATACAATGCCAATACACCAGTGATTTTAACAGCAACACCTTTATCCAATTCAAGCTTTGTCGAATGGGGGGGGGCCTGTTCTGGTACTGGAACTTGCCAAGTGATTATGACTGCAGATCAGAATGTCACAGCTACTTTTAAGCTTTTGCCCCCTGATCAGTTTGCACTCACCGTCAACGTCGTTGGCAATGGCACTGTCACCGGAGATATCAATTGTAATGGTAGCAATTGCGTTAAAAACTATGTTGAAGACACGCTGGTAACTTTAAGCGCAAATCCTAATGCAGGTTCTACTTTTGGCGGTTGGAATGGGGCCTGTTCTGGTAGTATCAGTCCTTGTTCAGTCACCATGACGGCCGCTCAGACTGTCACCGCAACTTTTCAGGGCCCGCCGATACCGAATCAATGTGTTGAAAGCATGACTCCAAGGCACTTGACTCATGGTTCAGGTATTGAAACCGGCACCGTGACAGTGAGCGCCGCTGCAAATTGCCAGTGGACAGTGGAAAGCAATATGCCTTGGATCAATATTAATCAGAGCAGTGGACAAGGTAGTGGCAGTGTCACTTACTCTGTCAGGGCTAATCCCACTCTTCAAGTTCGTACTGGCACGCTGACGGTTGCTGGGCAACAGGTTAACGTGACTCAAGACAAAGGCGTGTGTAGTTATAGCATAACGCCAACCAGCCATCATCATAGTAACAAGGCAGAAACGGGTAGCGTGAGCGTGATAATCACGCCTCAGACTCTTAAACAGGCCTGTCAATGGACGGCGAGTAGTGATCACTCTTTTTTAACGATCATCACTCATCTGCCAATAACAGGTGAGGGTACGCTGGATTATGCCATTACAGCTAATACGAGTAGCAAAAACCGTCAAGGTAGGCTCACTGTTGCTGGGCAAACTTTTACTGTCAATCAAGGTATAGTGGATGATTGGCCACCGGAGCCCGTATTCAAACCGCAGCCCTCCCAAGGCACAGCCCCTTTGACAGTGACAGCAGATGGGCGTAAGTCATCAGATAAAGAAGGGATTATTAAAACGTATGGGTGGACAACGTCTGATGGACAAATCGCTGCCACACCAAAGGCCGATTTCACGTTTACGAAAGTCGGCACTTACAATATCACGCTGACTGTGACGGATGAAAAGGATTTATCGGCCAGCAAAACCGCGACTATCACCGTGATGCCAGCAACCACTTACCTGAGCAATCTCAGCACCCGTGCGCGTATCCAAGGCGGGGCTGGTGATATCATTGCCGGATTCGGGATCACAGGGGCTGGCACGCAAAAAATCCTGCTTCGAGGGCAGAGTTTAGAAGCCGGTGTTGATCCACAATTGCTGCTACAGAAGTATCCAACCCAAGAAGTGTTAGGCAGTAATAATAATTGGCAAGAAGACCCACGTCATCCTGAAATCCCGGAGTATATGAGGCCTCTCAATGCAACGGATGCTGCGTTACTCAGGGATTTAGGCAATGGCTATTATACGGTTCAATTGAGTTCTAAAGGGGCCAAAGCCCTGGGTATTGTGGAAGTGATAAGGGTACCCCAAACGCCAACATCGGCAAACAAACTGTTTAATATCAGTACTCGTGCCTTAGTTCAAGGCGGCGCTTATGACATTATTGCCGGCTTTATCATTGAAGGCGAAGGCTTGCAAAAAGTCGTCATCAGAGGCACAGCCATCGATGCCGGCGTTGATCCCGTCTTGATTGTACAAGAGTTGGGGAAAACAGAGGTTATGGCCCAAAACGATAACTGGCTCGACTCACCACGGGCCTCTGAAATTCCCGCTCATTTGCAACTGACTAAAAAAACCGATGCGGCATTGCTGTTAAGCTTACCCAAAGGCGCTTACACGGTTATCCTCACTTCTCTGGGTGCCAGGAAATTGGGATTGATTGAAGTGGTTGCGGTTGATTAGCTAAAGGCTAATGGTAGAATGTTGATTGGGTGCTTTTTTTTAACGCAAAAGGCGCAAGAGGCGCAAGAGGCGCAATTTACTGAGTGTCTTTAGCGTCTTTAGCGAAGAAATTGGGTTTGATTGAAGTTTCGAGGTTCAAATTTTTTCGCGCTCGAAAGGGCAGACACGCAGGGCTGCCCCTACAATACCCCGCGTATTCAGGGGCTTTCTGGGCGAACCAGCGTGTTCGCCCAGGATTAACTACTTCCGCGGTGTTCTAGCCTGTTCTTCCACTTGTTCCATGCTAATATGACGAACATCTTT
>JAYQWI020001090.1:0-6454 GCA_035871815.2 Candidatus Parabeggiatoa communis | reverse complement strand
ATAATTAATAAGCCATTAATGAATTGTGCAACGTTTTGGGGCGTGATTGGCAAGCCTTATTATGATTTAATAAGCCACTGACGAAAAATCGTGCTAAGCCAGCCTTTGGAAAAGGCGAATTGTGGGGAGATTTTGGGGTTGGGGATTTGAGTTTGATTGTCGATTAAGATGCAACGTTTTGGTGCGTGACTTACAACCCTTTTTTTGATTTCATAAGCTTCTCACAAAATGTCACCCTGTGTGGGAATGAGTCGCATTTAATGAAGGGTATCTCTGTAATATATAAATAATCAATAATTCATTAACAATTAATGAATAATAATAACTCATTATCCATTAATGAATTGTCAACGTTTTGGGGCGTGATTGGCAAGCTTTTTTCTGATTTCATAATCCTCTGACAAAAAATTGTGCTAAGGCAACTTTAAAATGCAACGTTTTGGTGCGTGACTTACAACCCTTTTTTTGATTTCATAAGCTTCTCACAAAATATCATCCCATTTTTGCAAAATGAGTTTTGCAAAATGATAATCAGTAGTCTTTTTAATTTTTCACTTATTTTTTAAGACTTAAGACCGAAAACTGACCTAGATCAAGGACACCATAAAGCCAAAATCTCATAATGAGCGGCCGCAAAAAATCGCTAGTACTCAATTTGACAATATGATTTATGAATGCTATATATTAATTATTATACAATAATTAGCCTAATTATTTAAGTAGTCCCACAACCCACTGAAATCAATGAAATTGTTTAGATTAGGAGAGAAAGATAATGTTTAATCATGACTCAACATCGCGTTTTATCGTACTATTTTTATCAGTAATAAGATATTTGACTCAAGGAATATATACGACTGTGATAACTGTGCTTGCCACATTATTACTACTATTGTGTTTTGGGCTTCAACCGAGCATAGCCGCAGAAGACGGTGCGCTTGATCCTACTTTCGCGCCGGTTCTCAGAGCTAATGGCGGGATTAACACGCTGTCTATCCAGACGGATGGCAAAGTATTGATAGGTGGAAATTTCACTTATGTCAATAACACCCCACGCAAATATATTGCCCGTCTTAATACCGATGGGAGCCTAGATACTACTTATACCCTTGATTTATCTGGAAAGGTAGATGCCATTGTTCTACAACCAGACGGTAAAATACTGATAAGTGAAGAGTACTATCTCATCCGATTTAACACCGATGGTACTGTGGACAACACTTTCGATCCTGGTACCGGCCCTGATTTTACATCTTCGATACGTGCGATTGCTTTGCAAACCGATGGTAAAATACTGATAGGTGGTGGCTTTACTAGTTTCAATGGCATACAACGTAACCATATTGCTCGCCTTAATGCTGATGGCAGTTTGGACACGGGCTTTGATCCGGGTACTGGTGCAGACGAAAAGGTGTACTCTTTGGTTGTACAAAGCGACGGTAAGGTAGTAATAGGTGGCTCTTTCACCAGTTTCAACGATATCTCGCGTAATGGTATTGCCCGCCTTAACACTAATGGTAGTCTGGATACTACTTTTGACCCAGGTACCGGTACAAAAGATACGAATGGTTATACTGGTATAATCAGTTCACTAGTTTTACAAAGTAATGGTAAGATATTAGCAGGGGGAGGATTTTCCAGCATCAACGGTGTAACACAAAAATATCTTGCACGTTTTAATTCTGATGGCAGTTTGGATACTACTTTTACTTCAAGTACGAATGGCATTTTCAAGCTCAAGCTACAATCTGATGATAAAATCTTAGCAGTACAAGATATGCCCGCAGGCTACTCTTATTTCCGTCTGAATTCTGATGGTAGCTCAGATACTAGTTTTACCGTTGGAACACTCAATGATTTGGCAGGTTCATTTGCTATCCAATCTGACGGGAAGATATTAATAGGTGGTGGGTTTACTGATATTAATGGTATTTCGCATTCCAATATTGCTCGCATAAATAATGATGGCAGTGTGGATACCGGCTTTGACGCGGGCAGTATTGAACAAAATGGTTCTGTGGATTCATTAGCTATACAAACAGACGATAAAGTGTTAATTGCGGGAAGTTTTAGCAGTATCAATGGTACACCACGTAAAAAGTTAGCTCGCCTGAATATTGATGGTAGTTTGGATACTTCTTTTGATTATCGTGAGCAAATAGATGTTGAAGTAATTACATTACAGCCCGATGAAAAGGTGTTAATAGGTGGTGATCAGACTGGTATTAAACGCCTCAATGCTGATGGCAGTTTGGGTTTAGATGCTTCTTTTGAATCCATACAGTGGTGGAGCACAATCGAAACAATTATTACACGGCCTGATGGAAAAATCCTAATAGGTGGTTGGTTAGCAGTTGACAAAGGAAATTTTCAGACCGAAAATTATCATATTGTCCAACTCAATACTAATGGCAGCCTAGACACAAGTTTTACACCCAGTACGTCGAATGATAGTTTTAATTTAAAACTGGTTGTGCAGACTGATGCTAAGGTCTTGGTAGGAGGTAGTTTCACTACAATCAACGGCCTATCTCGCAACCGCATTGCCCGTTTAAACGCTGATGGTACTATTGACACTTCATTCAACCCCGATATAGATAATCGTGTCGAATCTTTGTTTGTACAACCAGATGGTGATATATTGATAGGTGGAACATTCACCAACATCAACGGCATAACGCGCAATCACATTGCCCGCCTCAATTCTGATGGTAGTCTAGACACTTCTTTTGATCCTAGCACAAACGAGACGGTGAATTCAGTCATTGTACAGCCAGGCGGTAAAGTGTTGATTGGCGGTGGTTTCTCAAATGTTGTTAATAACACCGTAGTTTATGGTATTGCTCGTCTTAATGCTGATGGTAGTTTAGATACCAATTTTTATCCCGGTAATGGAACTGATAGAAGTGTAAATGTACTTGCTTTACAATCCAACGAAAATGTAATAATAGGTGGTTATTTCACCCAAGTCAATGGTATTGCACGTAATAGCGGTATCGCACGTTTATTGAACAGTACAATGCCAACAGTAAACTTATCAGTCAGCACCAATACCGGCACCGAAACAGACACTACCACTATTACCGTCATTGCCACTGCCTCTGAAGCAGTCAACGGAAACCAAACTGTCGATTTGGGTGTGTCTGGTACCGGCATTATGGCAAGCGATTACAACCTAAGTGCCACCCAAATCAGCATTCTTGATGGCATAACAAGTGGTAATGCGACTTTCACTGTGCAGGATGACGCTGATAGTGAGGGTACGGAAATAGCCACATTGACTCTCAGCAATCCTTCGGCTGGTATTGTGCTGGGCACGCCTGTCACACAAAATGTCACACTTATCGACAACGATATGCCAGAACCGGCTATTGCCATCAATGCCCCTACTGTAATGGCCGGCGACGTACTAGCCGGTAAGTCTAACCATGTTTTATACCGCTTAAATCTAGCTATTACCACAGCTAATGCAATGCTGACGGGTATTACTGTCACCACGGACGGCACTTATCAAACCTCAGATATTGAAACGGACAGCTTTAAATTGCGTTACTCCACTAACGCGACCTTAGATGCTGGTGATGCCGTTTTGAAGAATATTGCCGTAGTGGCACCCGGAAATAATCTTGTTTTTGACAATTTAACCCAAGACATTGCTAAAGATACTACTGGCTATTTATTTGTGACTGGTGACATTGCTACGACAGCAATATCGGGGCGCACTATAAATATCAACGCGATTCCTTTGAACAATATCATCTTTGCTGTCGGTGTGAAATCGGGTGATGATCCACAGTCGATTGGTGGGGTACAAACAATTGTTGCTCCCCCTAATCCGTGGCCAGTATATCGTTATGATCTAAATAGAAGTGGCCAAAGTCCCTATCAAGGCATTCAACAACCCGAAATCAAGTGGCAAGTTGACGTTTCAAGTTCTTGTTGGGGAAGTGGTGTCGATAATTCTATTGTGATGGACAGAAATGGTAATTTGTATTTGGGTACTGATTCCAGCAAACTCTATGCCATTGACAAACAGGGGCAAATATTATGGACATATGACACAGACGATTCTGTTGCATCTACGCCGGCAATAGGCAGTGATGGCACTTTGTATTTTGGAACTTATGGTAATACTTTCTATGCCTTAAATCCGGATGGTAGCGAAAAGTGGACATTTTCAGCACCTAGTATCATTTCACAATCTGCTGTAATTGGTCAAGATGGCACAATCTATTTTGGTGTCTGGAGTGATTATGTATATGCACTCAATCCTGATGGAACAACAAAATGGGTATCCAATCAAAATGGTTTTGATAAGGGAATTGTATTATCCCATGATGGAACACTCTACTATGCCTATTCTAACAAGTTACGTGCCTTAGATAGTGCTGGCAATCTAAAGTGGGAAACAGTATTGAATGCAGGTAGTCATTTAAGCGGAGGACTTGCTCTGAGTAATGATGAACAAACTATTTATATTGGGACTTGGAGCGAAACTGATCCAAGTGGAAAGTTTTATGCCGTCAATGTTGATGGCAATATAAGATGGGAATATGTTGCCAATGCCATTTCAGCACCGGCTGTAGGTAGTGATGGTACAATTTACTTTGGTTCTAAAGATAAATATCTTTACGCTTTAGCGCAAGATGGTACATTAAAATGGCAATTTGATGTAGGATATGAAATTTATTCCCCACCCACGCTGGCAAGTGATAATAGTATTTATTTTTCATCCTTTGGTTCCAAGTTTTATGCACTCAATACTGATGGAACTGAGAGATGGCAACTGAATATTGGTCGCACTTCACCAATTATTCCGGCTGATAATGAACTTTATGTAGTTGGTAACTGTGGAGTCGCATTACTTTATTCAATTACAAATACCACCCAACAACAACCTACAGTGCAATTTACGAGTGTCAACCAGACTGTTGCAGAAGACATTGGTACCATAACCATCACAGTAGAATTGTCAACCAATTTTTTGCAGGATGTCACTGTACCTTTTATTGTGGGTGGGATTGCCGAAAACCCAAGTGATTTCAGTATTACCATGAGTCCTGTCATTATCAGTGCCGGTTCAACAACAGGAACCGCCACAATTACTCTAGTGGATGATAGTTTGAGTGAAAATGATGAAAATATAACCATTACTATGGGTATGCCAACCAATGCTATACTATTAGGCAATACGGTTCATACTGTTACCATTACTGACAATGATGTACCTGTAGCCCAAGCAGATTTGTCGATAAGCCAAACAGAATCTACCGATCCCGTCTTCACAGGAGCAGCCCTCAGTTATACCTTAAATGTTAATAATGCTGGCCCTGATGTCGCAACGAATGTACAAGTGGTCGATACCTTGCCCAGTGGTGTTGTTTTTGGTAGTGCCACTGGCACGGATTGGACTTGCAATGAATCAAGTGGTACGGTGACTTGTACGCTCGCTAATCTCAATACTGGTGCGGCTAATCCCATTACGATTAATGTCACTGCTCCGGGAACGGCGGGCAGTATCACTAATACGGCCGCAGTCAGTGCAACAACGGCGGATTCGGATACCAGTAATAATAATGCCAGTGAAACGACGACGATAAGCGATACACCGGCATCCGGTGCTGATTTGTCAATTACCCAGATAGATTCTAGCGATCCGGTGTTGATTAACAGTAGTTTCAGTTACACCATAACAGTCAATAATGCTGGGCCTGATCCAGCAAGCGATGTGGCAGTGAGTGATATACTGCCTAGTGGTGTCCTTTTTGGTAGTGCCACTGGCACGGATTGGACTTGCAATGAAGCGGGTGGCATAGTGACTTGTACGCTTGCCACTCTAAATACTGGTGCGGCTAATCCCATTACAATTAATGTGACGGCTCCGGTAACGATTGGTAGTCTTACTAATATGGCCACAGTCGGTGCAACAACTGCGGATTCGGATATCATTAATAATAATGCCACTGAAACGACGGCGATAAGCGATACGCCAACATCCGGCGCTGATTTGTCCATTACCCAGACAGATTCTAGCGATCCCGTATTCACTGGAGCGGCTCTCAGTTATACCTTAAATGTCTATAACGCCGGGCCTAATCCGGCAACTGATGTACAAGTGACTGATACCTTGCCCAGTGGTGTTGTTTTTGGTAGTGCCACTGGCACGGATTGGACTTGCAATGAATCAAGTGGTACGGTGACTTGTACGCTCGCTAATCTCAATACTGGTGCGGCTAATCCCATTACGATTAATCTGACGGCTCCGGGAACGACTGGCAGTATCACTAATACGGCCACAATCACTGCAACAACAGCGGATTCGGATACCAGTAATAATAATACCAGTGAAACGACGACGGTAAACGTCTTGCCACAAGCTGATTTGTCGATCACTCAAACCGAGTCTAGCGATCCCGTTTTCACTGGAGCGGCCCTCAGTTATACCTTAACTGTC
>JAYQWI020001089.1:0-2039 GCA_035871815.2 Candidatus Parabeggiatoa communis | reverse complement strand
GTCTAATAAGCTAATTCATTAAACAACACATTATTCCCTGCTTTACCAGAATTTTATCAAAAAATCCAATAAGGGAATTGACGTAGACTTTAGGTCATCTTGAGATAGCTTTAATCTCACAATCTTTGAATTATCACAATAGACTTTAAAACTGTCTAATTGAGCTCATGTTACGTACATTTTACTGTACTTTTCATGAAACGGGTCGCACACAAGGATATATAACGGGATTATTTATAAGAAAGGATTAAATCATGGCCTTTATGAATTCGTTATGTGAGTCTTGATGACCTATTTTTTTACTGAAGTTTCGTTCCGATCTTATCCTTTATTATAAACAATCGTTATATTCTATTAGACTTCCATTAATTCTGTTTCTTTCTCTTGCAGCACTCTATCCACTTGGGCAATCAATTTATTCGTCAATTTTTGAATCATTTCTTCACCATGATGTTCCTCATCTTTAGAAATATCTTTATCATTCATTAATTCCTTGAGATCATGATTCGCATCGCGACGTATATTACGGATAGCCACTCGCGCTTTTTCCGCCTCATGGCGTACCACTTTGACTAAATCACGTCGCCGTTCTTCTGTCATAGGGGGTAAAGGCACACGCAACAAATTCCCAACATTGGTAGGATTCAGTCCGAGATCAGAATCCCGAATCGCTTTTTCGACTATCGACAGGATATTCTTTTCATAAGGTGCAACCCCTAGCGTCCGTGGATCGATTACACTGATATTAGCGATTTGATTGATGGGCGTATCTGTGCCATAATAAGGTACAGTGATGTGTTCGAGTAAAGAAGTATGAGCACGTCCACTACGAATTTTGATCAAATCATCTTTCAGTGCTTTAACACTTTTATCCATCCGCTCCTCAGCGTCTTTTTGAAGCATTTCACTCATTTCACTCATATAACTTCCTCACTTATTTATCAATCAGCGTACCTTCATCAAAACCCTTGATGGCACGGACTAATGCACCAGCCTTGCCCATATCAAGCACACGTAGTGGTATCTTATTATCCCGACATAGAACAATGGCAGTCGTATCCATCACACCTAAGCCAAGTTGAACAACTTCATTATAACTTAACTGCGAAAAACGTTTAGCAGTTGGATCGATTATTGGATCTGCCGCATAAACACCATCCACTTTAGTCGCTTTGATCATCAGTTCGGCTTTGATTTCAATAGCGCGTAAACTCGCCGCTGAATCGGTTGTAAAAAAAGGATTGCCCGTGCCGGCCACAAAAATCACCACTCTACCTTTTTTCAAGTGACGAAGAGCCCGTTGTTGGCTGTAATTTTCGCAAACGGAATCAATCTGAAGAGCAGACATGACACGCGCCTCTATCCCGACTTTGGCAAGGGCATCCTGCATAGCCAAACCATTCATCACCGTTGCCAACATCCCCATATAATCAGCCGAAACGCTGTCAATACCACTTGCTTTAAGCTGGGCACCGCGGAAAATATTTCCGCCACCAATAACCAAGCCTAATTCAACACCAAGACGCACCACATCATGCAGCTCAGCTACAATACGGTTTATCCCCTGTGGTTCAAAACCAAAATCAGCATTGCCCATCAAAGCTTCGCCGCTGAGTTTCAGCAACACGCGATGATAGGCAAGGGAAACATCAGACATAATTATTGCTAACCTTCACCTGGTTTGACTTTTCTAGACATAAGTTACTTATAGCTAAAGCCACCATGCTAAAAGAACTTTTCACTTAAGAAGTTTTTGCGCGCAAAAACGGTATTTAGCGAAGCACACCGAAGGTTCACGCTAAAGTTTAGCGAAACTAAACTTTAGCGTGAGCCGAAGGCCAGCGAAGCTAAATGTGAAAAACCCTTACGGGTTTAAACTTTATCCTTCAAACTTGAGTTGGAATACTATACTTAGCATCGTCATAAGATCGCTATTACTTTTAATTTAACAGCCAACAGCGGGCATAAGTTGTCTGAAAGCGAAAGTCAGGTGGTGGTGACTAACAAAATACGAAAATTATGACGGTGGACAGTATAGA
>JAYQWI020001088.1:0-3953 GCA_035871815.2 Candidatus Parabeggiatoa communis | reverse complement strand
GTGAAATCAAACATCAGCCAATTATCTTTCACAATTTTTGTCGTTAATCCACTACCACAGCCTTTCCCAGATCGATCAATCTTCTCATCGATTTGCCGTAGCACGTTTCCGATTTGTTCGCCCCCTTTTTGTAAACCGTCTTCCACATTCTGTACCCATACCGGTATTTTGGCCTCCAAATCGTCAATCCCTTTTTCAACGCCTTCCATGCCCTGCTTGAATCCTTGTTCTAATTCGTCAATCCCATTTTCAACGCCTTTGATGCCTTGCTTGAATCCTTGTTCTAATTTTTCACCCGCTTGCTTCACGCCAGCTTCTAATTTTTCACCGCTGGCCTTGACATCTTGCTTCACCTCTTCCCAAGAGGTTGTCCAACTCCATGCCATTGTGGCACTTGAAAAGACAAACAATATAAACACAATCATAAAAAAGTTTATTTTTTTAAATATTGTCATTAATACCTCCGTCCTATCAGTTTGTCAAAAGTACAACGGTATCGGGGCTTGTTTTCATTGTAGAGACGCGATGCTTCGCGTCTCTATCGAGGCATCGCGCCTCCACAACAGACGCGAGGCATCGCACCTCCACAACAGACGCGAGGCATCGCGTCTCTACAACAGACGCGAGGCTTAGCAAAGAAACATCGCATTATAGAAAACAAATAGGTGGTAAGGGCTAACCGGTTTGTCGAAAACTAAAGTTTGCACTCCACGTTCGAACTTTAGTTTGCGATTTTAAGGCTACAACAATCCCATATCAGCCAAAGATTCGGCTGTCATTATCTGAATCGCCCAGTCGTTCAGTTGTTCCAAATTCTTGGTGGACTCAATTTTTTGCACGACACTTTCCGGTATCTGTGCAAACTTGTGACGCAACAGGTTAAGTAGTGTGATCTGTACGCCTTGATATTGTCCATACCTTTGTTTGTCCTCTAGGGCCTCTCGGAAGGTGGGCATTTTCCACATTTCCTCCGGCATCGTCCGGAAAAATTGATCAATATAGGGCCGGGTACTTTCATGTATCGTTGGTTTCATTTGCATGATCTCCAAAATTTTGTGCCATAAGACATCCGGATCGGTGATAAGTCCAATGTCCATGGTCAGTTGCAGATAGTCCAATAAGCCTTGTTCTATGCATAAGGCTATAAATTGTTCTAATTTTTTACCCCGTGCCAGTGGCAATAAGGGGTAATTTTTCGGTTCCAAGGCTAACTCGCTTGGATGAATCAGCCATTGCGGTATTTTTTGATCCGGGCTATGATAAATACCTGAATCTTGCGTAGGTACAAATGACAACTCGTTTTTGAAATCGTCAAGTATTTTATCAGGACGAGTAACACAAACAATGGTGACGGTACGACAATGTGGCAATCGCTTGGGATGGTTGTCTTCAAGCTCATCGAATACTGATTTAGCAGGAGTCTTCTTGAGCGCAGCCGCTTTAGTTTTCAAGCCACCCAATCCCCAAGCGCGCATCATAATTCGATTGTAATCCGCTACAGTCAGCGGATCGTTAATACCTTTAAATTCAAGAACATTAATTTGGCGAAAATAGGAAAACAGCGTTTGTTGCAATTGGCTAGTGCCTGAAGTTGGGCCTGTAACCACAAGATCAATGCTACGCGCCCGAAAAAAGACTTCGCGTTCTGTTTCCACCGTTAATCCCCAACCTTCAAAAAGTTGCCGATAAAAATTTTTCGTTGTATCGTCAAACGGTTCCGATGCTTTCATATCTTAACTTACGTACCCACTTTAGTTTGCGAATTACGTTCCAACTTTAGTTTGCGCGTTAAATTGGAGTGCAAACTTTAGTTTGCGCGTTAAATTGGAGTGCAAACTTTAGTTTGCGAATTAAATTGGAGTGCAAACTTTAGTTTGCGAATTAAATTATAATGCAAACTAAAGTTTGCACTCCGACCAAAAAAGAAAAAAGTTATGCGTATAAAAACCGGACTTGGACAAGATAGCCATCGTTTTGATTTTGAAAATAAAACTAAAAAATTGGTACTCGGTGGCATTGTATTTGAGGGCGAACCGCCTTTACTCGGTAATAGTGATGCCGATGTCGTATTACATGCCTTATGTAATGCCATTTCAGGTGTCACAGGCGTTAATATTCTCGGCGCGGTTAGCGATGCGTTATGCTTGAAACATGGCATCACAGACAGTGCGCTGTATGTACACGAAGCCTTGAATTATTTAAAAGACTGGCGTATCACGCATGTCTCATTCAGTATTGAATGCAAAATCCCTAAAATCACGCCCAAAATCCTTGAGATGAAAGCCCGTATCAGTGAATTATTAGGCCTAGAAAAACAAGATATCGGGATTACCGCGACAACCGGAGAAGGTTTAACGGCCTTTGGACGTGGAGAAGGGATACAAGTATTCTGTATTTTAACAGCAATCAATGATCAAATGTAGGAGCTGCCCTTGCGTGTTCGCCCTTTTGAAAATATCTGAAACACTATATATTTAGCACCAAAATAAATTGCGCTTTTTTAATTTTGCAGCCAACAGCTTTCAGCCGTTGTCTGAAAGCGAAAGTCAGGTGGTGGTGACTAACTAACCTCATCAAATTTTTCAAAAGACGCAATCGCGACTTTGTAACCGTGGACAGTATAGTAGGCGATTTATCGCCTACGAAACCCGCTTTTTCCCTTTATTCTCATTTTTGCTGTTTTTGACTTTGAAGAATTTCAGCCCGTTCTCCTAAAATGGCGCTATCACGTTGAAATCCAAAGTGATTAAGAAAAACGTTCACATTCTTTGCAAATTGCACGGCCCAAACTTCTTCAGCATCCAAGGCGCTGTGAACGGCATGTCGTAAATTTGAAAAATCGCGCTGCACTAAGGCATGAACTTGATCCATGTTTTTGCTTTCTTCATAAGCCATATAGGCGGCTAATTGGGCATAACGTTGCTGATAATCTGAAAAAATAAAGGCCTGTTCCTCAGGAGATGAAAAATGCGGCCATAATGTGGGGGATAATGTGGGATGAAATTTGATATAAGGAACTTTAAAATCAGGCAAAAATTCCAGTTTAATGAGGCCCGCAGTTTGTAAAGCAGAACATAACAAGTGCCACTGTTTTTTAGTCAATTGAGTAATTTCCAGTAGATCAGGCTCAAAGGCTCCCCCCTGAAACACGCTGATACGGGGCAATAAACGCACTGTTTTTGTGTCTAATCTGAGTCGCTTTTTCGTGTGACGTTTCAATAGTCTCGCTAACCAATACAAAGCACCTGTTAGCTCAATCTCAAAGACTAAGCTTTCTAAGGCCCATTTCAAAAGCGCCCAGAGTGGCTCATCTTGATCCAATAAGGTGGGTAAACGTCGTTCCACTTCCATCGGGGGCAGCGTTTTCAACGCTATGGCTAATATGCCAATTGATAACGGATGAAAAGCAACTTGTTTAAATAAACTTAATACTTCTGCCGATTTTGGGGGTTTGATTGACGTGATGGGTGGTAAGGGCAATAACTGTTCAAAATAGGCCAAAGCATCTGCTTTAGCGAGGCCCGACAGGGGAAAAATGTGATGGTTATTGCTAAACTCACTAGACTGTTCAAACTTAGCCTGTTCGCTTGTTAATAATACCCGACACGCCCCCACTTCAGACCAGTGTGCGGCGACTTCTAATAATTTTGGCAACTGTTCTAAGGGTATCATGTCTAAGTTATCCAAAATCAGCAAAGTCGGTATATCATTTAACGCTTCAGTTGCCGTCACGACATTCACTAAATCGCTGTCTAAAACCCTAGCCAAGGTTTTGATGGCCAAATCAACGGCATCCTGCTTTGAAAATGCGACATAATCAACAAAACAGATTTTTTTAAATTGCCCACTGTGATACAGTCTTTCCCCGGCTTCAATGGCTAAATAGCTTTTACCCTGTCCACTCATACCCGTAATCGTAAGACGGCGCGTTTTGACAAAAACACGTTCAATTT
>JAYQWI020001087.1:0-2469 GCA_035871815.2 Candidatus Parabeggiatoa communis | reverse complement strand
CAATGTTCCTCTTCCAATTTTTCGTAACGAATCGCTAAGGCTTTTTCAAGCAACGGTTGAGCTTTACTATATTCGCCGTTTTCGTAATAGATATCGGCCAAATAATCCAATAACCCTAATAATTCTTCAGTCATTTCTATCGTTAGATCATGAGATAAACCCAACTCAATTATTTCTATTGCCTCCTCATACCTATCAGCCTCCAAAGCCAAATTGGCGGCACTCTTAAATAGCATAAAATGGGTTGGTTCAATATCCTCTGCTGACAACATAGCCGCTGTACGCTCATAATCAAACGCTTGTTTATACAGCAGTTTAACCTTATCCGTTTGTTTTTCCATTTTAGCGGTAAAAGCCACAGTAGCGATTTCCTTGGCTTTAGCGTGCAGTGTCTTAACACTATTTAAGGTTTTGAGAGCGTGATCATGCTCGTCTGCTGGAGTCAGGGTTATGTTAGTCAGCACTTTTGGCTTTTGACTAAAAGAATTCTGATACTGATTGAGTCTTTTCCGTACTTGTGCAAGACTAGGCATTTGATCTTTGGCTGGATCATACAATTGCTTTTTTTCATCTTCTGTCAAGGCGCGAGCGAGAAGGAATATATCATGGGACAAACACCAGTCTTGTTCGTCTGCTTCATTAAACGTCAAATCATTGTTTTTAATATAAAAATTGTTCATTTTTCAATTATAAGTTATCATTTATCACTATGATTTGTAGGGTGGGTAGGAGCTTCGCGGAGCCGAAGGCCAGCGAAGCTAAACCCACCAAGCCCCTAAGCCCATTCTCATCAATCCCGTTTATTCCAAGTCACCCAGCGCAAACCTTCAACTTGCCTGAAATGATTAACATTGTGCGTCACTAAAAGAAGATTCTCCGCCAAAGCATGTGCCGCGATCATGGTGTCATGTTCCCCAATAGGCGTACCCGCTTTTTCAAGACGAGCGCGTACTTGTCCATAAGTATCGGCTGCGGCCGTATCCCAAGGCAACGTGATCACTCTCCCAAGAAAATCTTCCACCAAGCCCGCTAAGCGGATTGCATCAGGGCGTTTAGCCAAACCAAAGCGCAATTCTGCCCGTGTCACAGCAGAAATCAATATCTGTTCTTTTGATAATTCACGCAATCGGACATCAAGAAATGGATGTGTTCCCTTGATGATGAAACTACAAACATCCGTATCTAGCAAAAATCGTTCGCTCATTCCACCCACCCCTCAAAGGGATCACGAAGGTGTTGTTCCTTCAATTGAGAAGGGGCCAACATCACTTCTTTAATTTCAGAAGAACACTCGGCAAGCAGACGATCCCGCTTTGCAAAAAATTCCATCCAGGTATTCTGGGCCTGAGGCGTGGCAGGCGTGGCAGGAGAATCCGCTAGTACCAGCACTTCTACTGATTGCCCCGATATCAACGGCAAAGGTTTACTGAGTATAAGCTTTTGCGGATTGTCTAAAATGATTTGTTCACGATAGGCATACATGTTAATTCCTCTTTCATTTATCAGCTACTTAATGATTTTTTCTTCAATACAGAGATCACTTCAGTGACACAGAGTACCACAGAGGGTGCTTTGACGGGATAACTCTGTGAAACTCTGTGCTACTCTGTGATCTCTGTGTTGAAAAAAAATTTACCTTAAACTTTTAGACACAACTTCATAAACGGGTTTAGACAAACCAGGCGCATTGTAAATCGTTTCCAGTTGTTGTTTTAACAACGCTTGTCGTTGCACATCATATTTGCGCCAAAGGGTATACGATTTCACTAAGCGTGAGGCGACATTGGGATTCATCGGATCAAGTTGCAAAATGATATCGGTCAAAAAGGCATAACCGGCGCCGCTGATATCATGAAATTGCGCTTGATTGTCATTGGCAAATGTGCGAATCAACGCATATACCTTATTCGGATTTTTCAGGTTAAAAGCCGAATGTTGTGTCAGGCGTTTGACTTGTTCCAAGGTACCCGGTAAACGAGATTTCGCTTGAATCGCTAACCATTTATCAACGACTAAGGGATCATGTTGCCATTGTTGATAAAAATGCGCTAACGCGGTTTCCCGCTCTGGGCAGTCGGTGTTCGATAACGCAACCAGGGCCGCCATGACATCCGTCATGTTGTTGCTTTCCAAAAATTGTTCATAACACACCTTGATGATCTCGGCCTGATTCAATTTCATTAAGTAACTCAAACAGGCATTTTTTAAACGTCTTTGCTTAATCGCGCTTTGCTCAATCCGGTAGGCCCCTTTTTCGGTTAACGCCTGGTAAGTTTGCCAGAAATCTGCCTGTAAACGCTGTGCGATGGTTTCTGACATGAACTGCCGTACTTGGTGAATGGCGGCCGGATCAATCGGTGCCACAAATTCACCGAGATAACTTTCTGATGGCAAACTGAGGGCCTGTGATATCAAGGCTTTATCCAAGTGCTGATCATTCAAAATCTGTTGATAAGCGTCGATAAACGC
>JAYQWI020001086.1:0-13780 GCA_035871815.2 Candidatus Parabeggiatoa communis | reverse complement strand
TAAATACTATTGGTTAGGTAACTATCAATATCTGTCTTACAAATCAATGATCTCTGGAAATGGCTGGGAATAGCGTTGAACAAGGGCATTATTTGGAAAGCCACGATTCAGTACTTTATTATATATAAATGTCTTAAGCAGCTATTGAATACAAGGATGTCAGGAGAAAAGGCGTTTAAAGGATTGATTTGATTGAGTTAGGCCTGTTTGACTTTCAAAATGAGCAAAAAGCCTTAAAACTCAAACGACATAAGTTATTCAACAATAGCCCTAGAAATCTTCGCCCAAGTGGGGGGATTTCTGGGGATTTAATTTATGTCTGAAAAAAATCATTGTTTGAAAATCTCTATTATGTTTTTTATTTTTCACTGATGATAACTGTGGATTTGACCACGAGATTGAGATAAAGATTTCAATTCTTGTTTTTCTTCAACAGTCAGTTCAGTTACTTTTTGCATCAAAAACATCAAGCGTTGAGTCGCGTAATCTCCATGTAAACGGTTGATGGCATGAAAAAATTCTTGATCTATATCAATGTTAGTGTCGGTAAAGTGTGTATTTTGGCTCGCTAATTGATTGATAGTTTGCTCATATTCCGTGCCTCGCCAGTGTTCGCAAATCGCACCTAGTTTTAATTGAGGATTCATCTGGGTTAATTCAATGAGACTCAATAGTAATTTTATATCAGGTTGGTCTAAAACAGATAATTTTTGATTAAAGTTGTCCAATGATTGAGATAACATCGGTTTGTGTAATAAACACACAATAGCTTTATGGGCTAATGAAAGTTCTCTCAGACTGGCAACCGCTCTATTTTTTTTGACGATGAACGGTTTTGGTGCTTCACCGGTTTGTATCAGTGTCATCAAATTGTTCAGATTGAGACGACTTAATTCACTTAGTCTTTGTAACATTAAATCACGATAAGGGCCCCCTGGTAATGGCATTAATAATGGTTTAGCCAATTCCACTAAGCGTGCTTGCCCATCAAGGCTATTCATATTAACTTGTCGTGTTAAGCTGTCAAATAGGAAATTTGACAACGGTGTGACTTGAGCTAAGCGGCTATTAAAGCCTTGTGCGCCTTCATGACGCACCAAACTATCCGGATCATAGCTTTGTGGTAAAAACATAAAACTGACTTGACGGCCATGTTGTAATAATGGCAAGACGGTTTCTAAGGCTCGCCAAGCCGCTTTTTGCCCTGCCTCATCACCGTCAAAACAAAAAATAATCTCTGAGAGGCTGCGAAATAAGCGCGTTAAATGCTGGCGAGTGGTTGCCGTACCCAAGGTTGCGACAGCATAATGAATGCCATACTGTGCCAAAGCCAGCACATCCATATAACCTTCAACAACGATAATTCTTTTTAGAGGGCGGGTTTTACGGGCAAAATACCAGCCATAGAGTTCGCTACTTTTTTGAAATAATGGGGTTTCTGGAGAATTGAGGTATTTGGGCTCTTTGTCATTTTCATGGAGTGTGCGCCCACCAAAGGCGATAATACGCCCTCGGCTATCTAAAATAGGAAACATCACCCGATCCCGAAAACGATCATAACGGTGCCCTGATTCGTTTTGTTTGATCAAACCTGTTTTGAGCAAGCGGTTCCGCATGTCCGAATCTGTGCCCAATTTATTTATGAGATTATCCCACCCCTTTGGTGCGTAGCCTAAACTAAAATCACGCGCAATTTCTCCCGTTAAACCGCGATTTTTGAGATAATCTATAGCGGCTTGGGATTGGCGTAATTCTTGTCGATAATACTGTGCGGCTTGGGCCATGATGGGGTACAAATCATCAAAGTCTGTGGTTGAAACTTCAGTTTGTGTACCTTGCTCATAGACCACTTCTATACCGACTCTGGAAGCCAACTCATGCACGGCCTCGACAAAATCAAGATGTGCATATTCCATGAGGAAACCCATTGCACTACCATGAGCATTACAGCCGAAACAGTAATAAAATTGCTTTTCTGGACTGACAGTAAAGGAAGGCGTTTTTTCTGAATGAAAAGGACAACAGGCCGTATAATTTCTGCCCGTTTTACGCAGTGACACATAACTGTCAATCAAATCAACGATGTCAACACGGGTCATCAACTCATCGATAAAACTGCGAGGAATTCGCCCTGCCATGTTCAGTTATCAGTTATCAATTAGGGGTTATCAGTGGTAGGGTGAGCCTTGTTATTTTTTTGCCCACCGAACATCGATTCATTTTGTCGGGGAATTGCCGGGTTAATGTTATTAAGTTAAGTGTTGCTTTGAAAAATAGACTAAGGTAACTCCCAAAAAATAATATACCCAAGGGCAACCACAAGGGATTGCCCCTACATACTTATGCCGTTGTAGGGGCAATCCGTAAGGTTGCCCAATTCGGTGTGTGGGTATTTTTTTTGGAGTTACCTAAGTACCCATCCACAAGTTTTTATGTATTTTGACTACGAAAACGATTGTTTTTATTCACTTTATTTTTGAAGAATATATGGACGGGTACTTACTACAAACCATTTAGACGCAGTTGTCCTACAGGTGTTTTAATGGGGTAAATGGGTATGTGGCTGGATCGAGATAATGGGTAGGGATTGTCGCTTCTAGTACTTTGTCAATCTTTTTTTTGCTGAGTTGTATTTCTATTTATTATAAAGATAATCAAATAGTTCGCAAATTATCAACCCATAAAAACAATATTGACAGAGTACTAGGGCCGCCTAAAAAATAAAGTATAACGAATCCCTTATTTGGTTTGGGTGGCCCGATATCAAGGGCCTTTACAAAAACAGCTTATCAAAAACAGCTTATCAGTTAGAAATTTAAGTTATCAATTTCACATTTAGCGAAGCTAAATATCGTTTTGATAGCTTGCTTGGAGTCCAAAGCGGATGCGAAGGACGTGTTAATCCATTTTCTGTGGTGTACCAATAACTTATTGAAAAATAGTGTTTTATTGGTTTGATGTCTTTTATTGGCGACGTTTGTAACTAATGAACTCCGGGAACGAATTCACGAATAAACGCCTAGCCATGAAATTCAATTAATAACTGATAACTGCTCACTGCTCACTGGAGAGTTGTTGTTTTATAGACGCACTGAGCGCCTTCATATCAGTCCGTCCTTGTACTTTTGGTTTCAGATATCCGATAACTTTACCTAACGCTTTGATAGAATTGGCTTGTGTTTCTTTTATGGCCTTTTGAATCAAATCAGTCAGTTCAGCTTCGCTCAATGGTGTTGGCATATATTCTTGTATAAGGGAGATTTCAAAGGCTTCCTGATCCGCTAAATCTTGACGGCCGGCCTTTTCGTATTGCGCCAAAGAATCGCGCCGTTGTTTGAGCATTTTATCCAACACACTTATCACTTGCGTATCATCCAAACTGATACGTTCATCAACTTCTCGTTGTTTAATAGCGGCTTGAATCAAACGTATGACACCTAAACGCTGTTTTTCTTTAGCACGCATAGCCGACTTCATGTCGTCAGTAATACTTAGTTTAAGAGATTCAGACATAGTGTTTTTCTCATTAACCAGTAGGCTTTAATTCTTTAATAACGACTTTGTGAGTGACAGAATGGACTGCCAGACGATTCGCTTTTGAACGGGAATATTTATATGATTCATCATACCCACCTGTGAAGGCGGGCAAAAATCATTAACCAAGCCTTCTTAACGGGGGACGTCTTTGATGTAAAGTGTTGCGATAGACTTTTTTCATATGTCGCTTGACAGCAGCCGCAGCTTTCCGTTTGCGGATGGTAGTCGGTTTTTCATAAAATTCACGACGATGGACTTCAGCTAAAATTCCAGCTTTTTCACAGGCACGTTTAAAACGGCGAATAGCAATTTCAAAAGGTTCATTTTCTCTGACACGAACATGAGGCATTGAAAGCGCGACCTCCTTTTTTGTTAAAGGGTAAGAAAAATGGCAAACCGCGTATTGTAATACTTAATGAACTCATTAGTAAAGAAGTTTAATTGTTCATACGTTCAATTGTTTTCGATTTCATTTTAGTGTTATTTATAAATTGAGCCAAAATAATCTTATTAATCTGCTTGCTCACAACTCTATTAATGATATCAAACAATAAGTTATAAAAAAGCGGTTATGCCAACTTTAGGGTTTTCGAGGTTCAAATATTTTGCGCGCAAAATACTTAAACCTGCTTGATTTTATGATTTTTACAAAACTAAGAACGTTAAATAATATTAATGAGCGGTGTTAAATCGCTATAAACACTAATGACTTGATAACGCTGTTCATTGATAACTGATAACACAAAATGAGCCAACTCTATCAATCTATTGAACATCTCATTGCCAAAATCATGTTTTACTTAACGATACTTTTTTTATCGTTAGTGCCTATTATTATTCAATATTTACAAATAGATAATGGACTTGAACGGCTACTTTTTTCACAGGAGATAGTGACTCTGTTGTGGGTACTGTGGCCGATCTTTTTTTAGAGCGGGAACGAAAATTGGCAATTAGTCAATAAAGCATTTATATATATAAGCGCATTGAAAAACAATTTTTATATCCATTTCACGCAAGAAACGGGCTGAAAAGGAGAAAGAAATCGCTGACTTGAAACAACCGATAGAGGAAACAGAATGGCTTATTATAAAAAGACTCGTGAAAAAAAGTAGTCCAAACCGCTTTAAAACGCCATTCAAATTACCGGCAATGAATGATATGCCCTTTGCAAATCACATGACTGAAATATTTTTTTAAAATCGGCACATAATCAGTCACTTTCCAATTACGTTGCCAACACCCCTTTTTTGAAGGGCCGCTTATCCCAGATTTATTGCCCTCATACATTGTGAAATAACAAGGCACTTGGTAAGAGGCACATAAAGCCATCAAGTTACGCATAGCTTGGCCATCATCAATGACATTTAAAACATTATTACAAACAATGACATCAGGTTCACAAGCCAAGGCTTGCCGATTTTCTTCTTCAGAACGGTTATATTTATCATAAACATACAATTTAAGCCCCAATCCGGCCGCGTAGATTTTATTGGCATCATACTTACCGCCACCGATATCAAGAACCGTTAAGCCAACCAGATCAGGTAAAATAGCCTTAATACCCGGATTGACTTGATTAAGGCTAGTAGCAGCACTGCTCATCTGTTGCATCTTACACTTTATAGTTCTCATTTTGTAGTCAGTTTGTAGTAGGTGCTTACCACCTATCAGTTTTCATAGAGACGCGATCGCGAAGCGTCTCTACAATGGAAACAATCCCTTATCCTTTTGCGTGAAAAGTACTTTTGACAAACTGATAGGTGCTAAGGTAGTAGGCGCGAAAGCGACTCTTTATAGCGTTTCCCAGTTGAATAAAGTACAAAAAATCAATCAAAATTAAACTGCACAACCCCGAAGGGGTTGCATAAGAATAGCCCCAGGTGCAACCTGGGGTTGCACGGGGGATACAGGGGGTGTATTTAACCCAATCGGGAAACGCTATAGATCAGATCGCAATTTTCAACGCATACTTAGAAGGCTCTAAAATAGGCGAACGTTCAACAATAATATCAGTCAACAAATGCGCCGACGCTAAACCCAATACGATGCCATTACGAAAATGTCCAGTATTGAGATATAACCCTTCAATATCAGGATGTTTACCAATATAAGGCACACCATTGGGAGAACCTGGACGCAATCCAGCCCAATGTTTTTGCACCGTATAATCCGCTAAGCGGGGTATCAAATCATAAGCGGCATACTTCAAGTTTTGCAAAGCGGCGTTAGTCGTCGTTTTGTTAAAGCCAACATGTTCCACCGTGCTACCCACCAATACACAACCATCACGACGGGGAATCACATAGCGATCATTCGCCAAAACGATACGCGAAACCAAACCGGGTTGAGTAATAAATAAGATCATTTGTCCGCGCACCGGCTCAATCGCTAAGGGGGTACCTACCGTATCCAGTAAACGACCACTCCATGCCCCTGCTGTCACGACAACCCGCTCGGCGGCAATAAAACCTTCTGCTTGAATATCAACGCCAACGATTTTGTCAGATTGAAGCCGTAAAGCCTGTACTGTTTGTTGCTCTAACAAGGTAACCCCTGCTAATACCAAGGCCTGTTTCAAAGCTATGATCAAGCGAGGATTGCGTATTTGAGCGATATCAGGCCACCACAAGGCCTCATTATGCTCACCTAATTCAGGTTCACAGTCGTGCAAGGCGGCATGATTGAGTAACTTTAAATGGCTCCCTTCTTCATCCGCCCAAATACGCGCTTGCGCGTATTCCTCAGTATCAAGAATCAATAAACCATTGCGAGTATATTCAGGGTCGATGCCAGTACGTTCAAAAAGATCATGAATAAACGCGGGATAATGTGCTTGGCTCCAACGTGCTAAAGCCGTCACTGGTTCTGAAAAACGCCAAGGGTAAAGAGGGGATAAAATACCCCCTCCTGCCCAAGAAGCTTCTTGCCCAATGTAGCCTTGTTCAATCAGCGTAACTTTTAAACCGGCTTCATGCAGTTGCAGGGCCATCAACAGGCCACTCACACCGCCACCGATAATCAGACAATCAGACATCCCTATTTGTTCTCCCAAAAATAGATAGTTCCTACAAAGCCATGCCAGTATTATAGAGGTTTAGCATTTTAAACCGGCTTGATGCCGTTGCAGGGCCGTCAACAGGCACACCGCCACCGATAATCAAACAATCAAACATCCCGATTTATTCTGCCAAGTAGAGACGCACGGCCGTGCGTCTCTACAAATCTTTCCAAAAAATAGGCTGTTCAAGAAAGGTTTGCCAAGCGGGTTCCAGACTGGCTAACCCAGTCACTTGTTGATGGGCATACCAGCCATTTAGAAAATGTCGAACGGGTGTATCGCTACTTAATCCGACTTGGTTCAATATGTCGCTGGCAATATGGCCATCATTGAGTATGCCGAGTTCATCTTGCAAGACTGATAGCGTTTTAGTGTAAGGACGCGCTAAATCACGCGGATAAAGTGCCGTAAAAAATCGGGTGCCGTAACCCATTTGTTTTATGGCAATACGCAGTTCATGAAGTTGTTCGAGTTCAAGTTGAGCTAACGTTTTACCCTGCTCTTTCACTGAATGAGCATGTTGGTTGAGTATTTGGTTCGCAAAATCAAGGGCGGGATGCTCTAAATTTTCTAAAGCGGTCGTTTTTAATTTTCGCCGCCAACTGCGTTTAGTCAACCATTTACCGAATGATAATAATAGACGACTGTAATCCTGTGAACGCAGTGCGTCACGCACGGTGACATAGGCCTCTATCTGGTGACTTGATACCGTTGTTTGTAAATGTTCTAATTCCCTTTTTATAATAGGGGGTAAAGATAATTTATGCTCTTGTGATTGCAGATTTTGCAAGCTGAGTGCAAAAACGTCCCATTCTCGTGCTACGCCTAATATTTTGGTAATCCATTTTAATGTTTTGCGTAACTTGGTATGTCTTTGTTTGGGAATCAAGGGTTGATAAAGTGTGAGGCAAGAGCGTAAGCGACGCAATGCGACGCGCATTTGATGAACGCCTTCAATGTCTTCACCATGCAAAACCATGTCTTCGTTGGCTTGCAAATGTTTCAGACAATGCCAAACAATATAAACAAAGGCTTGCTCTGTTGTCATATCGGGTGTCACAATCACCGCGCCGGCTTTGTGAATTTGGGGCGATTTAGGGTGATGGAGTGTATACCCCTTTGCTGCTTTGCTGTTATTTTCAATCCGCAACGGTATCGCTTCTTGCAAAGTGAGAGCAAGTTGAAACAATGTCTCAGCTTCGCCTGATTTGAGTTCTAATTCAACTTCGCTCAGCGGAATGCTGGCTTTTTCGGTTTTAACCTCGCCTTGATCAAGTGAGACTTCAATTTGACTGCCATCAAAGATGACATCCCAACTGGTACGCATAAAATCTGTTGTAAACAAGGGTTTGATTTTAGTGATGTTTTTTTTATCATCACACCACTTGGGTAAAGCCTTTTTGGGGAAGAGTGTATAATCGGGTTTGTCGCCAGTTACTTCTGTTTCCCATTCTTTGCGTTGATGCAAACCGCCTAAACCGCTACCTGCCGTTTTGATGGTTTGCACCCGTTTATCACCAATACGGCGTACTCGTAATCCGATGCCTTGTTGTAATAAATCCTCTTCGGGTGTATCAAAGTAAACATTATACAAATGCTGAGGGGCTTGTTTGCCAGTGGCTGATTGTAATAATGGGTGCTGCATCAGTTTATCCGCATCTGCGGGATCGATGTGTAATTTTAATTCTGTTTCAGTCGCCATGAATGTGTTGATCAGTTAGCTTAAAAAAACGCTTATCATATCAACTTGTATTCAGTTTATCAGCAGATGAATAGCGAATGGGGTAATGGACAATAGGGAATAAGAAATAGAGGGGGGGGTAATGGGCGATATTGATTCAGGGGCAACCACACACAAGAGCAACCACAAAGGATTGCCCCTAGTAGATAATTAATGATTAATAATTGATAATTGATAATTGATAATTGAACCCTTGATAAGGGTTCAGACATTGTTGACAAAAAAATTTTTAGGTATCGACGGTTTACCGGTTAATTCAGAAATCAATTGATAGCGTTTCAATGCCTCCTGACGCCGCCCTAATTTTCGCAAAATGAGGGCGCTTTCGTTCAACAAGCGAATGCGATCATTCATCAGACTAGGATTTTCTTCATTTGGTTTTTTGTAGAAATCTAAAGCTTGATGAAAACGCACTAATGCGATTTCAAATTCTTTGTCTTTATACAAAACAACCCCGATTTTCTCTAATACTTTGGCACGGCGAATATTCAAATCCGTCTCTTGAGCCAAAATAGGGGATTTATAAATATCCAGTGCTTTGTGATAGTGAGACAAAGCATCATACAATTGATCTTGCTGATACGCTTGAAAAGCCGCTCTCTCAAATTCTTTAGCGCGATTGACAGACTCCTCAATTTGTTTTTTGTGTTTCACAGAGAATTTGTTAAAAACAAGCGTGAACATTTTGTAGAAGCTAACTAACACTAAAATGGCAATGATAACCATCTCTTCAGGCGAGAATTGACTCGGAGAAAACACGATATAAGCAATACACAACGAAATGATCATGTATTGTGTAAAAGTCATGGGCCCTTTTTGAAAACCCAATTGATTTAAAATCCATTTGAAAAGATAAAGCAGGGCAGAAAATCGCAAAACTTTGATCACGATTTCGACTGGATTACCGATCAAATCAGTCAATTGTGAGAATAAATCAAAGAAAAAGCCTGGAAAATGGACCAAAAATTGAGCGAATAGGAAGGCTACGATTACAAGCATCGCAAATGAAAACAGTAGTAACTGAAAAAGCACCAGAACATATTCATAAGAAATAGACATGAGATTATTCCTCCTTAAAAACCATAACATTCAAATTATTTTTATTTTAAGGGTTTAAAGCATATCTCATGCCATTTATTAACTGATTGATTTTTAAAGAAAAAATAATTTAAGAGGCCCCTAAAAGTGCTGAGTTTCAGCACTTGGTGCTGAGTTTCAGCACCTTTTATCACCTATTTTTGACCCTTAATGAATTATTAATTATGAATTACAAATCAGCAAACATTATGACAAGAACCAGAATCAGCGTTCCATCATTCCAATATAGAACACTGATGGCATGATTAAACTACTTTTGCCTAGAAAGCTTTTAGACTTTTGTGTTTCAGGTTATTTTTTAGCTGATCTTTATACGCAAGGTGCTTGAAGAAGAACATGACAGTTTGTTGTTGTCAGGTGGCCTAATGAAGAAAATAGTGATAGCGACAAGCCAAAATCCTAATTTTGTTCTCATCTTCTACAACTTAATAAACAAGCCGATGTTCTTGATCGATGTGTCTTGACCAGCAACCCGACAATTCGTGCTTTAATTCTTCTGGATGTCCTATACCTGTAAAAGGCTCACGTTGTATTGCTTTGATAAGTTTAACGATTTTAAGGGCCTTTTTGCGATCTAGTTCAATCCAGCATGCCAAATCTTCAAATGCTAGCGAATCAAATTCCAAGTTTTTCACAAGCCACCTCAAAGTCAATGCCTTCACGACGATTTTTCGCTGCTAACAACCGTTCTTTCATCACCTCACTTTTGAGCAAGTAGGCCGTTTCTTTTTCAGATTGTATCTCTTGCCAAATGTTAATAGGTACAATAACGCTGGTAACAGTCCCTTTTTCATCTAAAACTCTTTGAATATTAAGGTCATTCATAGTAAGTGCCTCTTGTCTTAACAAGCATTTCAAGTCAAAATGAACACCATAGCAATGTGTTCATGAATTCAGGCGCTTTTTTAAGCGCCTGCTCGTTTAATTTCATAATCTTATTTGTCGGCTCACGCTTCGCGCAGAGCCGCAGAGAATGAGAGAAATTAAACAAACCGGCTTGAATTGCCTTTTGGGATTTATTTTTTTGGAACTTCCTATACTGCCCACCGTTATAATTTGAGTGCAGTATCATCAACACATCAAGTCTTGTGTGATGAGGGGGCTAATCAATCCGTTAAAAGCACTGCATTGGTTAATCCAAATAAGGGAGCTTGTAAAGGATCGCCTACGGTGTTGGGCATCAGGGTTAATTCGACTTGATATTGCGCCGTCACATTAAAAGGCAATGACGCATCGGCTGCCGTTTTGGGTTCGACGAGGTACACAAGCGGTATCTGCAAAACCCCTGTGGATTGTTCAAAAGTGGGGGTGTGATAACCACTTGGAAAGGTGAAGACGTTTTGAAGGGGTTTCGTGCTTTGCAAGGTGCCGCCTTCAACGGTAAACAGAAATGCGTTGTCAAAGGGATTATCCGACAAATTGATATCGAGAAAAAAGTATTCACCGGCATCGTTATTGACTTTAACAACGGGTAGATTCAAGAATGCCTTTTCACCAGATGAACTATAAATAGGTTCAGCCACGGCGGCATAAAAAAATAAGCTGATGGCTTGATGGCCTCGCGTGCTGGGGTGAATATCATCCCAGTAAAAAGACTGGTCAGGGTTGTCACACACGGTTCCTGCTTCAGTATCAAGACAAGCTTCAGTAAAGTTCGTCAAGCTGGGAAAATGGGGGGCTAAAAAGGTGCTTGAATCGGTGATCACGCCAAGGGCACTTGGCATATCGACTTGTATGACATTAAAGGGTTGGAGATTTTCAGCGAGTGCTTGATTAAAGGCTTGGGTTAATCCGCTCAAGAGGGCACTGGAACCACTGGCCAAACCTCTAGGCGTTTTGCCCAAATCAGGCATATTGGCAACCATGAGATGCTGGGCACCGTGTTGACGTAATTTGCCGACTGTCGTGACAAGATTGGTTATGGCAGTGGTAATGGTTTCTTGCGGATCGCTGAGATCGCCCATAAAATCATTGCTGGCGGCCCAAACGATGTATAAGGCATTGGGATCCGCAGACTTGGTGTTTTCAAGATACGAATCGACTTGTTGCTGTAATCCCCATAACGTCACATCGGGTGCGCTTTCGCTCCAAACGTTAAGGGTACCCGTGGTAGCCCCGACCCACGCAAAATTAGTCTGTGGGTTGTAGGTTAAGTTCAAAGCGTTGGCAAGGTGTTCAGCCCACACTTTGCCATTAGTCACTCGGCCTTCAAAATAAGGTTTAGGCGGTACCCCAATGGCTTGAAAAAGCCGCCCGGTATCAGACAAGCTGTCCCCAAAAACATACATATCGGTGTAGGGATAACTCCACACTTGGGTGGGTAAGTATAACCCGATAATCAGTATCACCTTGAAAATAAAGGATTTTTTGTTCATAATCTTCTCCAGAATTTGGGTGGACAGTTGCCCACCCTTCTTGATTATCAATTAATCAATGTGAATGTAAAGCCAACCAAACAGTCGGTTGTGATGAATCCGTCCATTCGACGCGATGACGTTGATGTGCGGGAATGTTGAGATAATCGCCAGGATGCAAGACTTGAACAGTCTCTTCGGATTCAAATAATAATCCAGCACTCCCACTCAATAGTATAACCCATTCATCTTGATCTTGATCATACCATTCACCGGGTGGCGTAGCTTGCCCTGTTGAGACAATTCTTTCAAGGGTAAAATGCTTTGTGCTGAGCAATTTTTCAAAAACTTCAACGGTTGTTGGTGTCTCTAAGGGTTTAAAAATATTATCCATTTTCATGATTGAATAATCCGTTGATTTTTAAAAGGGCGAACACGCAAGTGCAGGCGCTACAAGGCAACTTGTTCCACGGCCCATTTCAACTGTGCTCTCGGTGTATAAAAATGCGGTGAAAAACGTATTCCACCCCCTCGCTCGGCACAGACAATACCTTGCTGAGATAAATGCCCGATCAAATTCGTGGAGTCTCTTTTTCGGTGACGAAAAGTCACAATACCCGCATAACGATTGTCTTCTAGCGGAGATAATATTTCGATATCAGCGCACTGTGCTAAGGCATCTAATAAATAACGACTATTATCCAACACTTGCGCTTGAATGTTTGCCATGCCCACTTCTGCTAATAAAGATAAACTCGCACTCAGTGCATGGATACCCAACATATTTGGACTACCACATTCAAATCGACGCGCACTGCTTGCAACCTGCCAAGTTTTCGCATCAAAATCATAAAGCTGTTCTACCATGTGCCAACCAAATTGTTTCAATTGCAATTGCTCACGCTGTTCGGGATGACAATAAAACACTGCGAGGCCCTCAGGGCCTAATAACCATTTATGCCCATCTGCCATGACAAAATCAGCGTGAATTGCTTGCACATCAAGTTGTAGCGCGCCCAAACTTTGAATCACATCAATACAAAACAAAATTTGATTTGCGTGACAAAAGGCCCCAATTTTGGCTAAATCTAAACGTAGGCCAGTGGCGTATTGCACTGAACTCACGGAAATTAAACGAGTGCGCGAATTAACCAACGCCAATAAGGCGGCTTCTGGATCAGGGGTATTGGCGATGGGGGCCTGATGTACGATAACCCCTTGGTTTTGCAAAGATTCCCAGACAATGCGATTACTTGGGAACTCTTGATCAGTGATGATAACGTTATCGCCAGCTTGCCAAGTCAACCCATAAGCGACGACGGAAAGGGCTTCTGACGTATTTTTAAGTAGGGCAATATCGTCTACGGTTGGGGCATTGAGCAGCCTCTGTAACTGTTCACGCAATTGGATTTCTTGCAATTTCCATTGTGGATAATTTTTGGTTCCTTGAGTCAAGTTTTCTTGGGCAAAACGCTGTACGGCTTCAGCCGTGCGCCGCGGCCAAGGAGAACAAGCGGCATGATTGAGATAGACAATATTATCAAAGAGAGGAAATTCTTGGCTGAGATCGAGAGACATAAAATTGGTTTCTTTTTTTGAAAGGGTTAAGAAAAGGTTGAGATCAATAACGACCAGCATTTTCGAGGCTCGGTAGGTATAGCGAAGCTGCGCTCTACCCACCCTATAAAAAATTACCTTTAAAATCAAGTATTTAAATACCTATATCTAACGATGATATCTGGAACATGGGATTTTAAAAAAAACATCAACGGTGGCGAAGTTGAATGTGAATCAAAGCATTTATAAAATATCTTAAAATTCTTATGGTTAGTGCGTTATTGTTTTGGGGGGGGGAAGGGCAGGAGGGCGCGAAGGCAACTTAAGTAGAGACACATAAATCTTTTAACCATTTTCTATCCGACATTCCGCACTTGACAAATCAAAAAAAATATTTATTTAATCTCTAAGGTGATACATATTAGAAATAAA